>JBKPRH010000155.1:0-17523 GCA_046765795.1 Acidobacteriota bacterium
GGCAATCCAGCCGATCCCGTCACACCTCTGGTTCGTGCGAAAGGCGCCGAGGTCGGCGTGCGCACGGTGGCAGTGCCTCACCTGCAAAGCACGGTGTCGCTCTGGACGCTTCGACTCGGCTCCGAGTTGGTCTACAACGGCGACATCGGAGCCACGGAACCAGGCCCCTCGAGCAAACGTTACGGCGTGGAGTTCGCCAATTACTACAGCCCGACGCCGTGGCTGGTCTTCGACGGTGACGTCTCGTGGTCGCAGGCGCGATTCACTGGTCCAGTCGACGGTGGGCGTTACGTTCCGGAGGCCGTCAATGTCGTCGTCTCCGGCGGCGCCAGCATCGACAATTTCCATCGCACGTTCGGCAGCCTGCGGCTGCGGTACTTCGGCCCGCGTGCGCTCGTTGACGACAACTCGGTACGCTCATCGGCAACGACACTCCTCAACGCGGAAGGCGGTTACCAGTTCCTGCGATCGCTTCGGCTGAACTTGCAGGTCTACAACCTGCTCAACGCCAAGATGAGCGACATCGACTACTTCTTCGCTTCCCGTTTACCCGGCGAACCGATTGGTGGCGTCGAGGATATCCATGTGCATCCTGCTGTGCCTCGAACCTTACGGCTCAGCATGGTTGTTGGCTTCTGACCGTCCGTACACGGGACTGGAAGAGTTGTTGCATCCGCATGAGGTGTGACGAACTCTTACGGACGAGTCGCAGCCGTTCTCGTGATCAGCGCTGCGAGTGCATGCGCGACGATCGGCACTCACGCCGCAGCGAGGAAGGAAGACCCTCGCATGGCGGTGATGGAGCGCTCGCGCGTGTGGTCGCCCAGCGACATCGTCAGCAAAGATCTCAAAGCGGGACCGGGTGGACCGGGATCGTTCCAGTTCCGCGAGACGGTCACGTGCAAGTACCTCGATAAGAAATTGAGCGGCAAGTCGCCGAAGTTCGCCTGCGTCATCGGTGAGGACGACGAGGTGAAGGTGAAGTTCGGGGGCAACAACGGCGAGGTGTACGGAGAGGTGCTCGCGACGCGGCTGCTCTGGGCCCTCGGCTTTTCCGCCGATCGCATGTATCCCGTGAACGTGATCTGTCAGGGTTGTCCGGACGCATTTCTCGGCATCGAACGGCCGAACGACGAGAGCCGCTTCGATCCCGCGGTGATCGAGCGCAAGGCCGAAGGCCATGAATGGGGCGAGAAGGGCTGGTCCTGGACAGAGTTCGATCGGATGGAGGGCGAACGCGCCGCCCCGCGCGCGCAGCGTGATGCGTTCAAGCTCCTCGCGGTGTTCATGCAGCACAGCGACAGCAAGCCCGAACAGCAGCGCATCGTCTGCCAATCGAAGGCGAAGTGGCCCGACCCGGCCACATGCAGCGATCCATTCCTGATGATCAGCGATGTCGGCCTGACGTTTGGCCGCGCCACGCGTAGCAACGCCAACGAGCCATCCGGCGTGAACCTGGCGGCCTGGAGAGAGACACCGGTGTGGAAGGACGATGAGAAGCAGTGCGTGGGCAATCTGCCAAAGTCGTTCACCGGCACGTTGAGCGAGCCGGTGATCAGCGAGGCCGGCCGGAAATTCCTCGCCGACCTTCTGATGCAGCTCACAGATCGTCAGCTACAGGATCTGTTCGAGGTCGCTCGCGTGCGGCTGCGGCTGCGCTCGCCGGGCAAGGTCGATTCGGGGTTTGCCACCGAAGCCGACTGGGTCGCGGCCTTCAAGACCAAACGCGATCAGATCGTGCAGCGCCGCTGCGCGTGACCCCCATTACTTCTTCGGCGTCGCGGTCGTCCCCAACTTGATCGCGTGGGCCATGTTCATCTTGTTTTCTTCCATGTAGTCAACCGAGACACGCTCGCCGACTTTCAGCGCCGAGGCATCCAGCTTGTCTTTGCCTCGCGTGAACGTGGTTTTCTTGTCGAGCATCACGGTGATCGATTTTCCGTCGGTCGTCTTGATGCCGATGTGCTCGCCATCAATGGTCGCGACGGTTCCCAGCGCATGATGCATGTGGCCCTCGTGGGCGCGAGCCGCCACCGGCATCGCCAGTATCACCGCCACCACGACTGCGATCGTCCAGTTCCTCATCGCCGTGCTCCTTCGTTGAGAAAGCGCTCCTCTTCGATTTCGTGCCGTATTTCTTCAGGTGATCGTGGATTGAGCTGTTTCATCGTCTCGACTTCATCTGCTGTCAGCTGCGGAAGATGACGGATGAAATGCACGATCCTCCACGTGGCGTCCTCACCGCTCGGTGTGCCAGTGCTCCACGCCGGCATTCCCGTGAACCGAATACCATTCTCGATCACATAGAACAATTCGCCGTCAGTCAGCTGCTGGGTCGCGGCCAGGCGCATGTCCGGGGCTTTTGGAAACAAGCCCTGGCCCATTTCTGTCGTGCCGGTGCCGTCGTTGGCGTGGCACACGGCACAGTGATCCGCATAGTGTGCCATTCCATCAGCCAATGCCTCGGACGAGGGGGGAACAGGATTCGATCTCGCGCGTGCGCTCGACGGAATGGCGAACGAGCGCGCCTGGCGTGCCATCGCGGTTTCCACTCCGCCGGGCTCTGCTCGCGCGCTCAGGCCCGTCGTTCGAAGGTAGACGAGTCCCATCGCAGCGAGCGCTGCAAGGGAAATGGCAACCCCAAACACGATCTGACGCGCGGTTCGCACAGCTTGAGATGAACTCCAGCGCTATTGCGCTGTCGGCTCTCACCACTATAGCTGCACGCGACTAAGGAGTTGCACGTCGAGGCCTTTGCTGCCGCGGACCAGTCTCCCGTCACGCGACCACCTCAGGACACCGTGCCCAACGAGGAGACTGACGAGGGCACGTTTCTCGGCTTCCGCTCGCCCGGCGCGCCGGGCGAGCGTGGTCAGGTCGATGACTGTCACCGGGCAACGCGCGACGAGTGGCGCCGTCAACATGTCGCACCCGCAGCTTCCGTTACTTGGCGACAGTCGCGAGCTGCTTGTGCATCTCCGCAGCTGCAGCTGCTTCCTTGGCCTCGTCTCGCGACAGGGTCACGAGGCGATCGCAATGGACCGCCGCCTGCGCGATGCGGGTGCCGCGATACGCCTGCGCCATCGCGGTGTGTTCGTTCATGTCGTCGCGATAGCGTTTGGCCGCGCCCTGGAAGTACTCCTCCAGTGCGTGGTGATCGGCCGCGGTGCTGGCGCGTGAGGCGAGCGCCTTGAGCTCGTCATCGGACGGCTCAGGTGCACCCGCTCCGCTCTGGAATCGAGCCGCGCCCTTCGGAGCAGTGGCTGCGGCTCCGGCGGCACGCTTCTCGTGATAGGCGGCTAGCTCGCGCAAGGTGTCCGCGGACTGCTTGTTGAGCGCCGCCAGCCGTTTGCAGTGATCGGCGGCGGTGTTGGTTGGTGTGCGGCGCGTCGGGGCCGCAGTGAATGCCTGCGCCATCGTCGTATGGCGTGCGGCTTCACGAACGTAGCGCTCGGCCAGCGCAGCAAAGTGCGCGCTGAGCCGCGCGTTGTCAGCCGGGTCCGCACTCGCCACGAGTTTCTGAACTTCCAGGGAATTCAGGACTGGCGATGGGCCGGTTTGAGCGGCCGCCACTCCCGTGGCGGTGACAAAGGCGACCAGGATGAGGATGACTGAACGAACAGAAACAGAAATGGGTTTCATGACACAACCTCTCTCGTGACCAACGGTCACATCCACGGCGTTGCGAATGACTTGCGTGAAACGGATGCCCCGCAGCAGCGCAGCTAGAGTCGGAGAGGCAGTTCGAGTGGTCTATTGGCGAGTACGCGTGCGAGCTCTGCGCGATCGACCGAGACGAATCGGCTCGTGGGTCGTGCGAGCTGATGGTGCGGGAGCGTGGCAGCGTGGCCGACACCAACACCAGTAGGTGGACGATAGCCATCTGCCCGAATGGCGCTACTGTTCAGTCCGTCGGGGTCGCAGCTGTCGACGGGCTTCACCTGCTTCGAGAACGCCCGTCCGTGATGATGGCAGCCGCTGGTGCTCGTCTCAGCGGGACACCAGACTCTGCACAGCAGCATCGCTTCAGGCGCGATCGCCAGCGAGAACACGATCGACAAGACAGATGCTCGGAACACTGGATACCTGCTTTGACTCAAGGCAAGAAGACGACCACAAATGGGAACGAATAGAAGCGCGATTCGCGCGAACCGATCGTCGATCACGAGCGACTGTTGGGAGATTTCACGCGACGGCACGAGATAGTTCGCAGCGTCAGTCGCGTCAGATCGCGGGCCTCAGATGCGACTGCGGGCATCCTGTTGGCACCCGAACTGCTCCAGACCACGTCGTGATGTGAGGGAGGTCTGCGATGACGCGCCATCATGAACGCGAGCAGTTTGTCGCCGCCACTCCGGCGGAGGTCTTCTCTTTCATCGACGATCACTCGCGCTTCTCGTCTCACATGAGCGAATCGTCATGGATGATGGGCGGCGGGAGCATGTCCGTCGAACTCGACGAGGCCAAGGGCCAGGCAGTGGGCTCGCATATCCGCTTGAGTGGCCGGGTATTCGGAGTCCGTTTGGATCTGGATGAAGTGGTCACACGCCGCGAGCCACCGACCGCGAAAGTGTGGGCGACCGTCGGTGCACCTCGTCTGCTGGTGATCGGCCAGTACGAAATGGGTGTCGAGATCACGCCGGATGCCGGCAGCAGCCGCTTGCGGGTCTGCATCAATTACGATCTGCCGAAGGGATGGGCCACCTACTGGCTGGGGCGGCTTTTCGGCCCGTTCTACGCAAAGTGGTGCGTGAATCAGATGCTCGCGGGAGTCGTACGCGCGTTTCCGCCGGGCCGATGGGCGGTCGCGGCGTAAGCACTTCAGGAACTCTTCAGAAATCGCTCATGCGATTCTGATGGACAATACCAGTTCGTGATTCGCCGCTTGCTCGCCCTCGGGCTGGCGCTTGCCGTTCAAGGCGGCGCAGTGTGCGCGCCGTTCCTGCACGCGCACGTCGATGATGCGGATCACGATCACCATTCGACCTCGGTGCATGCGCACTTCTCGTCGCATGCGCCCACCCACGTTCAGCACCAGGGCGTCTCGGTCGAGGACGCCGATCGCGACCACGCGGTTTATCTGCAGGTCTTCGTCGCTGTCGAGGCGTCGATCTTCCAGTCACCCGCCTTGCCCCGCGCCGTGTTCGCACCGGTTCCGGTGACCGAGCGCGCGCCGCGGACGTTCGTTCTCGTCACCCACGGCCACGATCCGCCACTCGTTCACGCACTCGATTCCCGCCCGCCACCACTCACCTTCCTGTCCTGATCTCACGGGTCAGTAGCGGTGTGTTCACCGTTCGCCCGTAGACCGTAGACCCATTTTTTTCCGAGGTTCCTAATGCGGACGTGCATCGTGCACGCCGCGATCGCCATGGCACTCATGCCGGCGGCCGCGGGTGCACAGTCGTTGTTTCTTACCGAATCGCAGGCACTGGAGCGTCTCTCCATGGACAGCCCACGCGTCCGGGCGATTCGCGCGTCCGCTGACGTCGCGCGCGCCGACGCGCTTGGCGCGGGGCGATGGCCGAATCCGCGCGTGACCGTCAACCGCGAGTCGGCCGTTGGCATCACGGAGTACATCTCGACAGTCGGACAGGTCCTGCCCATCACCGGAAAGCGCGGGCTCGCCGTTCAGGCCGCGTCCGCTTTCGCGGATGCCGCGTCGAGTCGCGCCGACGACCAGGTGCGCCGGGTCCGCGCGGATGTGCGTCTCGCCTTCATCAACCTGGTGGCGGCGACATTTCGCGAGCACGAGATGACCGTCGCCGCGAGTCGGGTGCAGACCCTGGCGCAAATGATTGCCAAACGAGAAGCGGCAGGTGATGCGGCAGGCTTCGACAAGCTCCGCGCCGAACGGGCAGTTCTCGATCTCGGCGCCGACGTTGTTGCGCACCGGGAAGCACGCGTCAACGCTGAGGCGAACCTGGCGTCCTTCTTTGCGGGCGCCCCGCCGGATTCCATTGCCGTGTCTCCGCCGAATCTTCCGGGATGGTCGCCGAACCCGCCGCCGCTTCAAGGAGTGCCCGTGCTCGAAGAACTCGTCGCCATGGCCGAACAGAAGCGCGGTGATCTGCGCGCGTTGCTACAAGAGGTCGCCAGCGCCGAGTTCGCCGAGCGCGCCGCGGTCCGCGGTCTCTATCCCGAGCCCGAGATCGTCGCCGGCACCAAATCGTCGAACGCCGGCACTGGTGACATCGGCGGAGTCTTCGCCATGCACGCGACGATCCCGCTCTTCGATCGCGCGCATCCCGAACGCGCGAGCGCACGCGCACGAGTCGCCGAGGCGCGGGCTCGCGCCGAAGCGTTCCGCACCAACCTCAGGGCCCAGCTGACCGCCCTGCACAAGAGCGTGGTTGTGCGTCGGGAGCAGGCGTTTCAATACCGCTCGTTCGAAGCCGCGACTCGCGAGCTCGATCGAATCGCGGAAGTCAGCTACGAAGCCGGCGAGCGCGGCATTCAGGAAGTCCTCGAGGTGTATCGGACGACGGCGGCCGCTCGCGTGCGGCAGATCGATCTCGATCTCGCCGTCCGGCAAGCGGAAATCGAGCTGGAGTACGCCAGCGGATGGGAGCTGCAGTAATGCGCACGCGATTCGTGGTCGCTTTCGTCATCTCGATCGTCGCGATTCAAGCGTGCAGCGGACGGCAGGGTACATCCAACACGCCTGAGGAACTCCCAACGCTCGATGTCACGCACTGGACCGACAAGACCGAGCTGTTCATGGAATATCCGGTGCTCGTCAGCGGACAGAAATCACTGTTCGCCGTGCACCTCACACGTCTCAACGACTTCGCGCCCGTCAATGAAGGCCGCGCGCGCGTCGAGTTCATGCCCGAATCCGGGGGCCAGCCGATCTCGCTCATCGGCCCACCGCCATCGAGGCCCGGTGCGTTTCGCGTCGAAGACGCCGCGCCTCCGGCCGGTCGCTATCGCTGGGCGCTCGTACTCGAGTCGGTGGCTCTCTCGGATCGACATGACCTCGGCACGATCACGGTGTTTGCCGACGACCGCGCGGCGCGAGCCGACGCCGAATCTCACGCTGCGAAGGACGACCCCGCGGCTATCGCGTATCTGAAGGAACAGCAGTGGACCAATCCGTTCGCGACGGCGCAGGCCCAAGAGGCCGAGTTCCGCACCGCGGTTCGTGCGCCGGCGACCGTTCATCCCCTGCCGGGCGGCGAAGCAATCGTCGCCGCACCAGCGGCAGGACGGTTTACCGCCAAGGAACTGCTGTCGATTGGCGATCGCGTCAAGGCCGGTCAACTACTCGGCAGTCTCGAGCCGCGTCTTGCGGCGGGGCCCGATCGCGCCACGCTCGATGCCGAAGTCGCCGAAGCGCGTGCCGCGCTCGACGGCGCACGTCTCGAGCAGACGCGCGCGGAACGTCTCCTCGCTGAACGCGCGGTGCCTGCTCGCCGCGCTGAAGATGCGCGCCGCGCGACGGTGATCGCCGAAGCGCGTTTGCGCGCCGCGGAAGCCCGTCTCGCGCAGCGCGACGAAACGCTGCGCGCCGGCGGAGGCGCCGCTGCCGGAAACGCATTCGCCCTGCGTGCCCCAATCAGCGGACGTCTCGCCGAGGTCAGCGCTACGCTCGGCGCGTCCTACGACGAAGGCGCCCCGCTGTTTCGTATCGTTCGCACCGACCGCGTCGAATTGGAAGTGCAGGTTCCTGCAGCTGACGTCGCCACCGCGCGTCAGACCGCCGATCTTGCACTCGAACTCCCCGGATCCCCTACACCTATCGCACTCGATCCGCATCACGTGCACGACTCCGGCGTCATCGACGCGACCACACGTGCGCTCGGACTGCAGATGGAAGTCGTCAATCCCGGCGAGACGCTGCTCGTCGGTCAGGTAGGGACCGCAATCCTCTACGGAAACACGCGTCAGCGCCTGCCGGCGGTGCCCGAAGCAGCGGTGCTGATGGAAGCGGGCCGTCCCTATGTGTTCGTGCAGGAAGGCGGCGAGAAATTCTCGCGGCGATTTGTCGAAGTTGCCTCGCGTCAGCGCGGGCTGGTGGGCATCAGAAGCGGTGTGAAACCGGGCGACCGTGTCGTCACGAAAGGCTCGTACGACGTACAGCTCGCGTCAGCCGCGAAGGGGCTGCCGGCGGAAGGACACGTCCATTGAGGTCCGGCTGAAGCCGGACACTACCTATGAAAAAACTCATTGAATGGTCGATCGCCCATCACCGTCTGGTGCTCGCCTTTTCGGTGCTGCTCGCCGCTGCCGGCGTGTGGACCGTGCGCGACATGCCGGTCGATGTCTTCCCTGATCTCACAGCACCGACGGTCACGATCCTGACCGAAGGCCGCGGCATGGCCCCCGAGGAAATGGAAACGCTCGTCACCTTTCCACTCGAAGCCGCCATGAACGGCGCGTCCGGCGTTCGACGCGTGCGTTCGGCCACCGCTGTCGGCATCGCCGTCGTGTGGGTCGAGTTCGATTGGGGCACCGATATCTTTCAGGCGCGTCAGGTGGTCGCCGAGAAGCTGGCGTTGGCGAGTGGCGCGCTGCCGCCCCAGATCGAGCGTCCGGTCCTCGCGCCGGTCTCGTCGATCATGGGCGAAATTCTGTTCTTCGCGATCTCCTCCGACACCGACGACCCGCTGGCGCTGCGCACCGTGGCCGACACGGTCGTCCGTCGACGTCTGCTCGCGGTGGCTGGTGTGTCGCAAGTGACGCCGATCGGCGGCGCCGAGCGGCAGTTCCAGGTGATCGCGCACCCCGACCAACTTCGCGCCAACAACATCCGCGTCAACGAGCTGCTCGACGCGGTACGCGGAGCGAGTCAGAACACCTCGGCGGGCGTCTACGTCGAGGGTCCGCAGGAGTTCGTGTTGCAGACGATCGGCCGGGCCCGCACACCACAGGAGATCGGCGACAGCGTGATCGCGCTGCGCGGCGATCGCTCGGTACTGATTCGCGACATCGCCGACGTGCGTGAAGGCGCGGCCCTGAAGCGCGGCGAAGGATCGCGCAACGGCAAGCCGGCTGTGATTGTTGGCGTACAGAAACAACCTGGTGCGAACACGGTGGAGCTCACTGCGCGTCTCGATCGTGAGCTCGACGCACTTCAGCGCGATCTGCCGCGCGGCATGACGATCGATCGGCGCATCTTCCGTCAGGCGGACTTCATCGACGTTGCCGTGCGCAACGTGCGCAATGCGCTACGCGACGGCGGTCTGCTGGTCGTCGCGATCGTCATTCTCTTCCTGGCCAACATGCGCGCCGCTGCCATCACGCTGACCGCCATGCCGCTGTCGATCGCAACGGCGATTCTGGTCATGCGTGCCTTCGGCGTCACGATCAACACGATGACGCTGGGCGGTCTCGCCATCGCCATCGGCGCCCTCGTCGACGATGCGATTATCGATGTGGAGAACGTGGTGCGGCGTTTGCGCGAGAACGCCAGACGTCCCGTGGAGGAACAAGTGCCTGCGGCGACTGTCGTCCGCGACGCCACGCTCGAAATCCGGACCTCGATCGTCTTCGCGACGGTCATCATCGTGCTGGTCTTCCTCCCAATCTTCGGACTGACGGGTGTGGAAGGACGGTTACTTGCGCCGCTCGCATTCGCCTACATCGTCGCGCTGCTCGCCTCGCTTGTCGTCGCGATCGTTGTCACACCGGCGCTGTGCTTCGCGTTCCTTCCCGGTGCACGATCGATCCTCAGCGGACACGACGGCTGGCTGGCGGCAACCGTCAGACATCGATTCGCCAAAGACCTGCCGCGCGCGCTCGATCATCCGCTCCTGGTACTGGCGGCCTCGGCCGTCCTTTTCGTTGCCGCCATCGGTGGGCTGTCGCTGATGGGCAGAGCATTTCTCCCCGAATTCCATGAAGGGTCGTTGACCGTGCAGGCCAACACGCTGCCTGGAACATCTCTGGCCAAGTCGGACGAGATCGGCCGGCGCGTCGAACGCATCCTTCTCGACCAGCCCGAAGTGGTCGCGACGGCCCGCCGCACGGGCCGTGCGGAATTCGATGAGCACGTGCAGGGCGTCGAGGCGGCGGAGATCGACGTCGGCCTGCGAGAAGGCGACCGGCCTCGTGAAGCGCTGCTGGCCGAACTGCGTCGCGGCTTCTCGACCTTGCCCGGTACGAACGTGACGATCGGACAACCGATCTCGCACCGCATCGATCACATGTTGTCGGGCACACGCGCCAACATCGCCGTCAAGGTGTTCGGCGATGATCTGCCCACGCTGCGGCGCCTGGGCGAGCGGGTGCGCGCAGTCGTCGCCGCTGTGCCCGGCGCCGTCGATGTGTCGCTCGAGCAGCAGATGGACGTGCCCGTCGTTCGCTTCGTGCTCAACCGTCCGGCGATTGCCCGCTACGGCCTGCGTGCCGATGACGTGGCAGAAGCGGTTGAGACGAGTTTTGCGGGCACCACGGTCGGACGCATTTTCGATCGCGCCACGGCGTTCGACCTGGTGGTGAAGTTCGATCCGTCCTCGCAGGCCGACTTCGAACGGCTCGGCGATCTGCCGATCGACACGCCGAACGGCGGTCCGGTCCCGATTCGTGTGCTCGCCGACGTACGGCGTGAAGAGGGCCCGAACATGATCCTGCGTGAGAACGTGCAGCGCCGGATCGTGATCTCGAGCAACGTCGCCGGACGCGACCTTGGCAGCGTGGTCGATGACATGCGGCGCGCCGTCGCGCAGTCGGTGTCGATGCCGGCGGGGTACCGCGTCGAATACGGCGGTCAGTTCGAGAGCGCCGGCAGTGCCACGGAACGACTGCTGCTCTCTGGGATCGCGGTCATCGTCGGCTTGTTCACGTTGCTCGTGCTCGCGTTCGGGCGACCGCGCGACGCGGTCTTGATCATGCTCAACGTGCCGCTGGCCCTCATCGGCGGCGTGCTCGGCGTGTTCTTCGCGGGTGGCGTGCTGAGCGTCGCTTCAATGATCGGATTCATCACGCTGTTCGGGATCGCGGCGCGCAACGGCATCATGCTGGTCTCGCACATCCGCCACCTGATTGACGAGGAGGGCATCACCGATTTGCGCGAGGCCGTCGAGCGCGGTGCGCGCGAACGCGTGGTCCCGATTCTCATGACGGCGATGGCGGCGGGCCTGGCACTTATTCCGCTGGCATTGGGTGGCGGGAAGTCAGGCAGCGAGATCCAAACGCCGATGGCGATCGTGATTCTGTTCGGGCTGATGACGTCCACGCTGTTGAACATGGTCGTCGTGCCAACGATGTACCTGCGCTACGGACGCGAACGGCGTCAGGTTTGACACGGGCGTAGCGGCGGAGCATGCTAGATCTGTGAGGAGCGTTTTGCGGCGTGTACTCGCGGCGTCGCTCGGCATGATGCTCATGGCCGGGCCAATCGCCCTGTGCGCGGCTGTGTCCCCGACGTCCGAGGCTCGCATGGCTTGCTGCACCGGCAACGACAAGTGCCCGATGCATGACGGCGCGCCGCCCAACTCCACATCGCACCACCAGCCGAGCCAATCGCAGGCAGACCAGTGCTGCGTCGCATCAGAGCGCGAAACGCCGCACCAGTCGATGCCGATGTCGGTCGGCGTACTACCGACTCCGGTACTTGACGCCAGCGTTCTGCTTCCGCCCGATGTACCAGCGTTGGTGCGCACCGACGCGTGGCGAACGACCACCCCGCTTCGCGTCACGCATGTTCCCCGGCATCTTCTGCTCGCCGTCTTCCTCGTCTAGCCACTGACAAGTCGTTGCGCTTGGACCTGTGGTCCAAGCGGTGTGCTCGGGCCTGCGGCCCGAGCTGTCTGCCCGGTGCGAACACCGGGCGTGCAGGCGCGCACGCACGCGCCCACAACGAGTGTCGTGGCTGAATGATCAATCGCCTCATTGACGTCGCGCTGAGGAATCGATTCCTCGTTATCGTCGTGTATCTGGGTCTCGCTGGCTGGGGCTGGTGGGCGCTCGGTCATACACCGATCGACGCGATTCCCGATCTCTCGGACAACCAGGTCATCGTGTTCACGGACTGGGCGGGACACAGTCCGCAGGAAGTCGAAGATCAGGTCACGTACCCCCTGACGACCAACCTGCAGGGGCTCGCGGGCGTCCGCGTCGTGCGATCGCAGTCCGCGTTCGGGTTCTCGATGATCTACGTCGTCTTCGAAGACGACGTGGACCTCTACTTCGCGCGAACGAGGGTCCTCGAGCGCATGAGCCTCGTGGCGAAGAGTCTGCCCACCGGCGTCACGCCGACGCTGGGGCCCGACGCGACAGGCGTTGGACACGTGTTCTGGTACACCGTTGAAAGTCCCACGCACTCGCTGCGCGAGTTGCGCACGATCCAGGACTGGTTCATCCGCTATCAGCTCAACGCCGTACCTGGTGTCGCCGAGGTGGCCTCGGTCGGCGGGCACGTGCAGCAGTATCAAGTGGATGTCGATCCGAACCGGCTCAGGACCTACAACCTCCCGCTTCGCGCGATCGTCTCGGCGGTTCGCGAGAGCAACGTCAACGTCGGCGGCAACGTGCTCGAGTCGAACGGCTCGTGGCTCATCGTCCGCGGCGTTGGACTCATCGAGTCCGTAGACGACATCAAACACATCGTGATCGGCGCATCGAATGGCGTGCCGGTGCGTGTGTCGGAAGTCGCCGACGTCCAGGTCGGCAACGCGTTTCGTGTGGCCTCGCTCGTCAAGGGCACGCGCGAGGCCGTCGGGGGCGTCGTGGTGGCGCGATCGGGCGTGAACACCAAGGCCGTCATCGACGCAGTCAAATCACGCATCGCCGATATCGCTCCCGGCCTCCCTCCAGGTGTGACCATCGTGCCGTTCTACGACCGCTCGGATCTCATCGAACAGACGACCGATACGTTGCGCACGGCGCTCGTCGAAGAGATCGCGCTCGTCACGCTCGCGCACGTCGTCTTCCTGCTGCACTTCAGGTCGATTCTGATCGTGACGCTTCCGCTGCCGCTGGCCGTGTTGATGTCGTTCCTCGGCATGTATTACGCCGGCATCTCGTCGAACATCATGAGCCTCGCCGGCATCGCGATCGCGATCGGAGTGCTCGTCGATGCGGGCATCGTGGTCACGGAGAACGCGTTCAGGACCGTCGAGAAACGCGGCATCGATCCACGCGATCGGGGTCAGGTGTTCAACGCGGTCCGTGAGTCCACGCGGCTGGTCGGCCGTCCAGTTTTCTTCTCGATGACGATCATCCTGCTCGCCTTCATTCCGGTATTCGCCCTGACCGGGCAAGAGGGCAAGCTGTTCCATCCGCTGGCATTCACCAAGACGTTCGCGGTGCTGGCGGCAACGGTGATCGCCGTCACGCTGGTGCCTGTGCTCTGCACCATCCTCCTCGGCGGCAAGGTACACGCCGAAGATGCCAACCCGGTCATGCGAGGTCTGCGCTCGATCTACAAGCCGGTGCTGCTGACAGCGCTCGCACATCGGGGGCTGACGCTCACCGCAGCGGCGCTGCTGCTGGCTGGAGCGCTCCTGCTCGCCAGGAACATCGGCAGCGAGTTCATGCCTGCGCTGAACGAAGGCGATCTGATGTTCATGCCGATCGCCGATCCCAGCATCTCGCTCGAAGAGAACACCACGATTGCCGCCCGCCAGAACGCCGCGCTGATGAAATTTCCCGAGGTCGCGTATGTCGTCGCGAAAGTCGCGCGCGCCGACACATCAACCGATCCAGCGCCGCTCAACATGACGGAGACGATCGTGCACCTCAAGCCGCGCGATCAATGGCGGCCGGACATGACGCTCGACCGGTTGCGCGCCGAGATGAGCAGCGCCGCACAGTTGCCCGGCGTCTCCAACATCTGGACGATGCCGATCATCAACCGGATCGACATGCTCACCACGGGACTCCGGTCCGAAGTAGGCGTGAAGATCTACGGGAACGATCTCGCCACGCTCGAGAACCTCGCACGGCAGGTCGCCGACGTGGTGCGCCATGTTCCCGGCGCAGCAAACGTGTATCCGGAGCAGGTGACCAGCGGACAGTATCTGAATATCACCGTCGATCGCGCGGCGGCCGCGCGTTATGGCATCGGCGTCGGCGACGTGCAGCAGGTGATCGAAACCGCGATCGGCGAATCGACCCTGACCACGACGATCGAGGGTCGCCAGCGCTTTCCAGTACGCGTGCGGTATGCCCCACAGTTCCGCACCGATCCTGAGGCGCTGGGACGTGTCGTGGTGTCGGCGCCGGGCGGCGCGGCCGTGCCGCTCAGCCAACTCGCGACGATCGAGCACGCGCGTGGACCCGCGATGATCTCGTCGGAAAACGGACTGCTGTTGGCGACCGTGCTGCTCAACGTGCAGGGTCGCGATCCGGGTGGGTTCGTCAACGACGCCCGCGCGGCAGTCAGCCGTCAGGTTCGCTTGCCGGCCGGCTATTACGTCAACTGGAGCGGCCGCTGGGAGAACCAGGAGCGCGCGCGGTCTCGCCTGCAGATCGTGTTGCCCGTGGTCTTGCTCGTCATCTTTGTCCTGCTCTACGTCACCTATCACTCCGCGATCGAGGCAGCCCACGTGCTGCTGGCTGTTCCCTTCGCGTTAACCGGCGGTCTCTATCTCGTCTGGCTGCTCGGCTACAACTTCTCGGTCGCCGTGTGGGTTGGATTCATCGCGCTGTTCGGCACCGCGGTGCAGACCGGTGTGGTGATGGTCATCTATCTCGAGGAAGCGGTCGAGCGAATGCGTCGCGAGCGTGGCGGCGTGCTGACACGTACGGCGCTGCGCGAGGCGGTGATCGACGGTGCGCTACTGAGACTGCGACCAAAGGTCATGACAGTCGCCACGGTCGTCGCGGGTCTGCTGCCGATCATGTGGAGCACACGCGCGGGCGCGGAAGTCATGAAACCGCTCGCCACGCCGGTCCTCGGCGGCATGGCCTCGTCTCTGCTGCACGTACTGGTCGTCACGCCAGTTCTCTTTTTCTGGATTCACGAGCGCCGTCTCGGACTGCAGCACGAATCACTGCCCGCGACAGAACGCGTTCGAGTAAATCGGCGAACCGCCCTCATCGTCGTCGGCGCAATCGTGCTGCTCCTCCTGGTCACGGCCATCACCTGGCGCGTGACCACACGAGATCGCCAGGACGTGACACCACGAGCGACGGGCACCGTCGTACAAACCGTCCGCGCCGGCAATCTCGATGTCGTTGTGCTGTCGGAGTCGGGCGCGCTGCGAACCGGCCGCAACGCGTTCACCATCGAGTTCAGACGTGCGGGCACAGAGACGCTTGTCGATGCCGGGCGCGTGCGGGCGAGCGGCAACATGACGATGCCAGGAATGGTGATGTCAGGAAATGTGCAGGTGATGCCCAGTGGAGTTGGCGGCCGCTACGCAGCGACCGCGGAGTTTGGCATGGCCGGCACCTGGCAGATGGCCGTCGAGTGGGATGGACCTGCCGGCAAGGGTTCGGTGAATTTCCAGGGAGGCGTGCAATGAACGTGCGGATCACAGTGGGCCTCGCGATGCTCGCGACGCTCGTGTCCACGGCGGCGGCCGCACAGCCGCCTGCGTGGCCATCAGCGACGCGTTATGTCGATCCAGTGAACGGGCTATCGCTCGAGCAGGCGATCGCTCACGCACTCGAGCAGGAGCCATCGCTCCGCGCCGCGCGCACGCAGATCGATGTCGCGCAGGGCATGCGCATGCAGTCGGCACTGAGGCCCAATCCGACGGCCTCGTTCGAACGTCGCGAAGAGCCGCAGGGGATGGACAACCAGACGATGGTCTCGTTCGAATGGCCGCTCGATTTGTTCCGCCGCGACGCACGTGTGGCCGTGGCCGATCGTCAGGTCGCGGCCGCCGAGCTCGCGGTCGCCGATCGACAACGGCTGCTCATCGCCAACGTGCGCGCCCGCTACGGCGATGTCCTGACGGTGGTTCGCGATCTCAGACTCTTCGACGATCTCGTTGCCGCGACCGGCCGGCAGCACGATCTGCTCCGGGCACGCGTCGATGAAGGAGCCACTGCCCCACTCGATCGCGACCTCGTCACCGTCGAACTGCGACGTCTCGAATCAGAGCGCGTCCTGCAGGTGGGCCGAGCCGAGGCGGCGCTCATCGAGTTGAAGCGCGTCCTCGGCATGCAGCCGGACGCGGCACTGATGGTGCGGGACAGCCTGGAGGATGTCGTGCTCCGCGAGTCTGCGGCAACAGCGTCATCCGCGAACGACGCGTCGAGGATGATCGAGCAGAGGGCCGACGTGCGCGAGGCGGCAGCTCAGGTCGACATCGCCGGTGCGAAGATCGAACGGGCCGAGCGCGAGGGTCGCTTCGACGTCAACGTGTTCGCGAACTACGCGCGAATGAACAGCGGATTTCCGCAACTCGGCGTCGCGCCATCGGGAGGCCTCACGCCGATCCGCAGCGTGTTTCACTACGTCGCGGCTGGGGCGACGGTCACTGTTCCGTTGCGCAACCGCAACCAGGGCGAGATCGCGGCGGCGCGGGCAGAGCAGAACGGAGCGGCCCTCACCCACGAGGCTGCGCGCTTGGCAGCGACAACCGAGCTCGCTGCGGCGCGTGCGCGCGATGACTACGCGCGACAAGCGGTCACCATCTACAGCAGCGGAGCGCAGGGACTGGCGCGCCAGAACCTTGCGGTCGTCGAACAGAGCTTTCAACTTGGTCGAGTGACGGTGTTCGACGTGCTCACCGAACGACGGCGCTACATCGAGGTCGAGCGTGGATACACGGACGCATTGCGCGGGGCGTTCGAGGCGCGCACGGCACTCAACCAGGCAATCGGAGAAGGACGATGAACGGCGAATCACGCGTCACGCTGGGGACGGGCGTCGCTGCGGCCGCGGCGCTCGCATTGTTGTTCGCAGGAGCAGGCGCGACCTACCTGGTGATGCGACCTGCGGGCGTCAGCAATCCTGAGACCGCAGTCACGGCCATTCCCGCTGCAGCGCCCTCGTCTGCTCCACCCACCGGCGATGTCGTTGTCACGCTGACGCCCGAAGCGGTGGAGCGAGCGGGCCTGAAGACTGCAACCGTCGCGACCGGAACATCCGGCACAGACGTTCGTGTGCCCGGGGTGGTCGAGCCCAACGCCTACCGGCAAGTCGCGGTCACACCGCTCGTCAACGGACGTGTGACCCAGGTCGTCGCCCAACTCGGCGCGCGCGTGCGCAAGGGCGAGGCGATGGCCGAGATCTATAGTCCCGCGATCGCGGAAGCGCGAACGAAGTACATCTCGGCACGGGCCATGCTCGACGCACACGACCTCGAACTCCAGCGGACACAGAAGCTCGTGGAGATCGGCGCCGCGAGCCGTCAGGAACTCGAGCGCGCCCATGCCGAGCACAGCGCGCAGATCGCTGAGGTCGACAGCGCGCGGGCGCAGCTCGAACTTCTGGGCGTCTCTGCGCCGTCAGCGCACGCGCAGGAGGGAACGACGGTCAGTGCCACTACCAGCGTCCCTGCGCCGATCGACGGTGTCGTCACCGAACGCACTGCCAACGTGGGCCTCAACGTGGACGCCGCGACGAAGCTGTTCACGGTCGTCGATCTCTCGACTGTCTGGATCGTCGCCGACGTGTACGAG
>JBKPRH010000156.1:0-13369 GCA_046765795.1 Acidobacteriota bacterium
CTTCAGGTCTGTGGACTCGACTTCCCGAGGAGCGGCCACGCGCAAAACGGGCGACACCGGCGACCTCCGCCGTGGAGAGCGGCGGTCGGCGTGCTGCCGAGGTTCGATGACCGTAGTGCGGGGGGAGCTCATGGGTTTTGGGTCCCGACGAATGCGGGAGCCCGATCATATCAAAGCGCTGTAACACGCTAAGATCGGGCTAATGCACGTAATTCATAGTGCAACCCTCAGGCCAGGCGCGACCCTCGCTTCTATAGGCGAAACGCAATCCGCGGAGCCAGACCGAGGGCAAAAACGGCTCATCCGGGGCAAATCGCTGATCTTCTGGGATCCAACTCTCGCCGGTACGAAGTACGGGAAGAAGCGCGACGCGATCGACACCGACCAGATCACACCCGCCGCCGATTGCGTCTCCGAGACACTCGAAACCCTCGACGAACGTTGGAAGGCTGGCGCGTTCCGCTATTTGATGCCCGACTTCCGCGCTCGCGTCCATCGCGGCGAAACGTTTGTCATCGCCGGCGACCGATTCGCCATTGGATCGTCTCGCGAAATGAGTCCGGCTGGTTTGAAGGCCGTCGCCGAAGAAGCGGGTCTCGAGATGGTGATCATCTGCGGCGACAACATGGGCGACATCTTTCGTCGCAACGCGTTGAATCTCGGGCTGCACGTGGCGCAGAGTCCCGAGGCGGTCGCCGACTCGCGCGATGGAGATGAGTTTTCCTTCGACCCGGACTCGCGACAGATCACGAACGTCACACAAGGCAAGGTCTACGACCCGAAACGGCTCACACCTAAAGAGGACGAACTTCGCCGGACCGGTGGGATTGTCGCGGCCGGGCGGCGCGAGTTCCGAACCTCGATTGAGCGTCATCCGCTCATCGAGTTTCCCGACGACACGATCGCTCGCGATCTGACCACCACCGAACAGATTGTCTGGGCACACCGCGTGGACAAGGAGCAGCGTTCGCTGAAGCCGGGCGACACGCTTCGCGTGTATGCCGATCTTCTGCCCGCATCAGACGGCACTGCACCATTTGCGATCCACACGTTCAACCAGATCACGCGTGGGCTGATCTATCCGCGTCAGGCGGCGATCGCCAACGATCACTTCGTCTTCACCGGCCGCGAAGACGACGACAAGCAGACGGGCATTGGGCGGGCATTTGCCCGTGAACAAGGGTTGAAGCCGCCGTACTACGCGACACCCGGCGACGGCATCTTTCACTTTTACTTCCCCGAACAAGGTCTCGTGCTGCCGGGACAATTCATCCCTGGTGCCGATTCACACAGTCGCGCGTATGGCGCATACGGCGCCGTCGGCATGGGCGTCGGCTCGACGACGCTCGGGTTCGGTTGGGCGACGGGGTACATCTATTTCACGCTGGTGCAGGCACGGCGTGTCGTGTTCAGTGGTGCGCTCGAGCCGTGGGTAAGCGGCAAGGACATCGTGCTCGAGCTGCTGCGTCGCTGGGGCGCGAAGCAGTCGCAGGGCATGTCGGTCGAATTCGTCGATCGCGATCGACAGCTGCCGATCGCGTATCGCAACACGATCGCCAACATGATGGCCGAGGCCGAAGCGCTCAACGGCATCTTCGCTGCCGACGAGATTACGCGCGCGTGGTACGCGTCGAAGGGATTGGGCGACCTGCCGTACCCGCCGGTTGCACCCGGAGCGAATGCCCGGTATGAAATCGACGAAGCGATGTCACTTGGCGATGTTGCGCCGATGATTGCCAAGCCGTTCAGTCCCGGCAACGCGTTCCCCGCCGATGATGTTGCGCGCGAGCGCATTCAATTCGACAAAGCGCTGATTGGTTCATGCACGAACGGCAGCTACGACGATCTGTTGCAAGCGGCGCTCGTGCTCTTTCACGCGCGCCGAATCGGATTGACGCGCGCTACGCGGCCGCTCGTCGTGTTTCCGGGATCGGGCGGCGTGTCACGGCAGATCGAGCGTCCCGATCCGCGACTGGGTGGAGAATCCATCGCGGCGGTCTTCCGCTCGGTGGGCGGCGAGATCCGCCAATCGTGGTGTGGGCCCTGCTTTGGCCAGGGCCCCGATGCGCTGCAGTCGGGTCAGCGTGCGATCACGTCGTTCAACCGCAACTGGCAGAACCGCATGGGTGTCGGCGGCGAAGGCTATCTCGCCAGCCCGGCGATCGTGGCCGCGTCGGCGCTGGCGGGTTACATGGCCCCGCCGGGAGAGCTCGGGCTGACGTGGGATCCCGATCTGTATGGGGTGTAATGCAAAATGCGAAATTCAAAATGCAAATAGTCGCCGGCACGATTTGCCTTTTGCATTTTGACTTTTGAATTATCGCGGTGCCAGAGGCACCTCCACCAACCCCTTCACCTTTACTGTGCCCGGCGCGAATCGACCTCCTGCCGCGAGCCCGCCGGGCAGCGGTGAGTAGAGTTCGATCGCGATCTGGGAGACAGGCAGCTGCACTCCCGACACCTGCGGCTGTTTGCTCAACGTGATCGACGCGATCGCCAGAATCGGATTGCCATCGTCGGGGACATCAGCCATAGGTGTGCGCCCCGGGTTGCCGCCCGATGCGAGCGTCTTGATCAGATTCTGGTGACCCTCGCTGTAGTACCAGTTCAGCGCCGCCTTCTTGTTCTCGAACCACGCGAAGATGACCTGCTTCCCGCTCATGGTCTGTGCGGCGTCAACGCCGAGCACACCGGGCGTGGCTTTGAGCATGCCGATCAGATCGGGCAGTCCCGCGGGCGGACCTTGCGGTGCCTGCGCGATGAGCACAAGTGTACCGGGGCTGAAAATCACCAGTGCAAGCGCCAACAGCATCACGGTCTCGCGAGCGAATCGATTACGTCCCATCATGTCCCCCTCACGCGCACGCTGAAGCGTGCGCTCTACGGTGATGCAGTGTCGCCGGTCTCCGTCGCGTGCGCATGTGCCGGAGGTCACGGTGGTGTCCCGTGACTTCTGGCACAGTCGAGATCACGAACCGGCCCATAGAATGAGCGCTGAATGAATATCGAGCGATGGCTGACCGTTGCCGGATTCATGACATGGCTCGTGTCGGGGCTGCCGACGCTGCTCAGAATCCTGAATGGCCACATGAGCCCGGGCGGCATGGTCGTCTGGACGACCGCGTTCCCAATGTTCGGTCTGGCGTTTGGCCTGATGTGTCTTCACCGACCCGGGTTCTGGCAACGAACGACCGTACGCCGCGTGTTGCTCGCAGTGCAGGCAGCTGCTGGTCTGGCGTTGACCGGCATTGCTCCAGATGTTTTTCCGGCAGGGACTCTGGTGGTCGTGGCCGCGCAGCTGGACGAGGTCCCACTGACCGTCGCGAGCGTCTGGATGGTTGTCCAAACGGTCGCACTCGGTGTCATCGCGCTGAAGTTCTTCAACGTCGGACTTGCCGCAACCATGGCCGGCGCATTCGGCGGCTTCCAGCTGTTCGCGTTTGTCACCGCGTCGCTCACATCACGCGAGCGGTTGGCCCGGGAGCATCTGTCGCGGGCGCACACCGAGCTGTTGGCCACGCGCGCGCGACTCGCTGAGAGCAGCCGCAATGAAGAGCGTCTTCGCATCTCGCGCGACCTTCACGACACGCTTGGCCATCACTTGACCGCGCTCAGCTTGCAGTTGGACGTCGCATCACGGCTCAGTGACGGCAAGGCCGCCGAGCACGTACACCAGGCGCATGCCATCACCCGTCTACTGCTCAGTGACGTGCGCGACGTGGTCAGCGAATTGCGGAGCAGCGGGCGCGTCGATCTCAGCCGGTCGATCCGCAGCAAGGCTGGTGACGCGAGCGGGCTGACAGTTCATCTCGAGCTGCCAGATGCACTCGAGATTGCCGACGACGCGCGTGCCGACGCGCTGCTGAAATGCGTGCAAGAGATCATCATGAACACGACTCGCCACGCCTCCGCGCGCAATCTCTGGATCACCATCGCACGGGATGGCGACGGCATCTCTGTTCACGCGCGCGACGACGGCGTCGGCTCGAACGTGATTCAGCCCGGCAACGGTCTCACTGGCATGCGTGAGCGTTTCGAAGCACTCGGTGGCCGCATCGAGTTGCGCAGCAGCAAGGGTCGCGGCTTCGAGGTGAATGGTTACATACCAGCGACGCGAGTAGCGCCATGATTCGCGTGGTGCTGGTGGACGATCAGACGCTGGTCCG
This sequence comes from Acidobacteriota bacterium, assembly GCA_046765795.1. GTDB lineage: Bacteria > Acidobacteriota > Vicinamibacteria > Vicinamibacterales > UBA2999 > Gp6-AA40. The sequence goes on from JBKPRH010000156.1 coordinate 4,167, forward strand.
ACGAGGCATCCGTTCGCTGCTCGAGCTCGCCGGCGACATTGCGATCGTCGCGGAGGCAGCCGATGGCGAAGACGGCGTGGCGATCATCACGCGCGAACGTCCCGACGTCGTGCTGCTCGACGTGCGCATGCCAAAGAAAAGTGGGCTCGATGTGCTGCGCGAGTTGCAGGCCGCCAACGCGCTGCCTCCCACGATCCTGCTCACCACGTTTGACGATGACGAGGTGCTGCTCGAGGGTGCGAAGTCAGGCGCGCGAGGCTATCTGCTGAAGGATGTGTCGCTCGAACAGCTGACCGATGCCATTCGCGCGGTGGCCGCCGGTGGGACCGTGATCAGGCCGGCGATTACCGAGCGGGTTCTGCGTGGGCTCGAGCATGTCGCGCGTGACTTCGACGCGCTCAGCCCTCCGGACGCGCTGACCAAACGCGAGATCGACGTGCTTCGACTGATGGCGGGTGGCTACAGCAACCGCGAGATCGCCGATGCGCTGGGAACGGCGGAAGGCACGGTCAAGAACCACACGTCGAGCATTCTGTCGAAGCTCGGCGTGCGCGATCGTACCCGGGCCGTCCTCCGGGCACTCGAGCTCGGCTATCTCTAGCTCAATCCTGAGCCTTTCTGATTCCTGATTCCCGATTCCTGATTCCTCTGAAAGAGCGTAGGATCCGCGCTTATGAAGCTCCTGCTCGCCATCCTGATTTCGGTCGCTGCGCTGGCCGTTGTCGCCGGGCAGACCCCGCAGACGTCGCAGACCCCTCAGACGTCGCAGACCCCCCAGACCCCTCAAACGGCGCCGACGTCGCAAACACCCCAGACGACACAGACGCCGCAGACAGGTCAGACGCCTGACAGCACCGTGCAGGGACCGACGTTCCGCACCGGGGTCGATCTCGTCGCCGTGGATGTCGCCGTGGTGGATCGCAACGGACGTCCCGTCGAGGATCTTCGCGCGCCAGATTTCGCGGTGAAGATCGACGGCGAAGTGCGCCGGGTCGTTTCGGCCGAGCTGATCAAGGTCGACGTCGAGGCGGCGAAGCGGCAGGTCGCCGACAAGAGCGAGACGTTCTATACGAGCAATCTGACGCCGCCCAACGGCCGGCAGATCATCATCGCTGTCGATCAGATCAACATCCGGCCCGGCTCGCTGCGCCCGATCATGGCTGCCGCACAGCGCTTCGTCGATCGCTTGAGTCCACTCGATCAGATCGCGTTCATCACCTATCCCGAGCCCGGACCGCGCGTCAGCTTCACCAACGACAAACTGCGCCTCAAGCTGGCCATGCAGGGTCTGATTGGCAACCAGCCGCGCACTACGGCGGGTCAGTACAACATCGGCGTATCGGAAGCGATTGCCATCGAAGAGAAGCGCGACCAGCTGACGCTGGTGGCGGTCATGAACCGCGAATGCCGCTCGAGCGATCCGATGCAGCGGGCGCAGTGCGAGCGCGACATCGTTTCCGAATCGTCGCAGATCGCGCGCAACGTCCGCGAAGACGCCGACCAATCGATGATCGGTCTGCGGAATATTCTCCAGCGGCTCTCGTACATCGACGGTCCCAAGTCGCTGATTCTGATTTCGGAAGGTCTCGCCGTTGAAGACACCAGCGAGCTGCGCTCGATCGTGCAGTTGGCCGGCATGGCGCGTACCTCGATCAACGTCATGCTCATCGACCTGCAGCGCGGTGACGTGACGATCGCCGAGCAGCCGCCGACTGAGCTGCAGGATCGTCGCATCCAGGTCACCGGTCTCGAGGCGCTGGCGACGATGTCACGCGGCAGCCTGTTTCATATTGCGGGAACGGGCGAGCCCATCTTCGATCGGTTGGCATCAGAAATCTCCGCGCTGTACATCCTGGGCGTCGAGCAGCGCCCGAGCGACAGCAAAGGCGACCGTCATCGCATCGACGTCGAAGTGCGGCGTCAGAACGTCACGATTCGATCGCGGCAGGCCTTCGTGACGTCGCCGACGTTCAAAGGCAAGCGTACGGCCGAGGACAATCTGCGCGATGCGCTCGCGTCGCCATTTCCGGTGTCAGGTCTTCCCGTTCGTGTGACGACGTTCGCACAGCAGGACCCGGCCAGTCAGAAAGTTCGCTTGACCGTCTCAGCCCAGATCGGCGCCGCCGGTGCGACGCCCGCGCCCTATACCGTCGGCTACGTCGTCATCAACGATGCGAACCAGGTCGCAGGGAGTTTCGTGGGTAAGGCGACGCTCGCGCCAGGTGCGGGGAGTCCGAACGAGCCGTTGCACTTTGTCAGCGGTGTTGCGCTCGAACCAGGCATCTACTCTTTGCGCTTCGGTGTCGTGGACGATGACGGCAGGCGCGGGAGCGTGGTGCGCGACGTCAACGCGTGGAAGATGGCGGGCGAACCGTTGGCGTTGGGCGATCTGATCGTCGGCAGCCTGCCCTCGTCTGGGCAGGGGCTGCGGGCCGAAGTCGAGCCGTACGTGCTCGACGATCGGCTTGCGGCGTACATCGAGCTGTATTCCAACACCGAGTCGACGTGGAGCAACGCCAAGGTCACGTTTGAGATCGCCGACAACCAGGATGCGCCGGCACTGGCCTCACTGCCGGTGCAGCTCGCGCCGGGAAAGCAGCCGACGTGGCGCACCGCGAGCGGCATCCTGCCGGCTCAGGCGCTGCCGCCGGGGCGCTATGTGGCGCGCGCGCAGATCACGCGTGATGGCAAAGCCGTCGGCGTCCTCTCGCGTCCGTTCGTCCTGGAGCGTGCGGCAGGCGCACGAACCGTTGCGCCGGCCGCGGTCACCGCGGCGTCGCTCTCGTTTGCGTCGTCGCTGCCGAAGTTTGACGCGGCGAACGCGATGAAAGGCGAGCTGCTCACGCAGATGCTCGACATGGCGGAGAAGCGTTCAGCCACACTGAAGGATGCGATGGTCGAAGCGCGTGCCGGGCGATACGGTCCTGCGGCGCTCGAAGCGCTCACGACGGGAGATCAGGCAACCGCGGCGTTCCTACGCGGGTTGGATCTGTTCGGCAAAGGCCAGCTCGATCAGGCCGCGACGCAGCTGCAGCTCGCCGCAGGGCCTCGTCGCGACTTCTTCCCCGCGGCGTTCTATCTGGGTGCAATCTACGCCTCGGTTGGACGCGATCGCGACGCGGCGGGTGTGTGGCAGATGGCGCTGGGCACTGAGCCACGGCCGGCGGTCGTCTACTTGATGGTGGCCGATGCTCGACTGCGCGACGGCCAGCCTGGATCCGCGATCGAGATCCTGAAACCCGCGTACGAGCGCGACTCCGCGAATGACGAGGTCGGGCGGCGCCTGGCGATCGCCTACGCGATGACCGGCCGCTTCGCCGACGCGTTACCGGTCGCGGACAAGTATCTCGAGCGGCACCCGACGGATCAGGACATGCTGCTCGCCGCGATTACATCGCAGTACGAGTTGTTCCGCACCGGTCAGGTGCTGTCGAACGTCGATCGCGCGAAGGTGCGCAAATACTCGGTCGCCTACAAGGGCGCTGACCGCGCGCTGATAGACAAGTACGTCACCACAATGGACGCGCGCTAAACGCTGAAACGTGTCGAATGCCCAATACGCAATGCGTAATGCCCAATGCCCAATGCGCAATGGGGCTCTAGGTTCAAGGTTCAGAGTTCGATTCGTCGTCGGAGCGCCGTCGTCGTCGCGCCCTGCGCAATTGCCCACACGTGGGGCACCGTTGCAGACTATTCCGCAACGCGTTGTGTACGATCTTGGCGATGATTCGGACCAGTTCGTCTGATTCCTGCACGAGTGCGTCGAAGCGCGCATCGAGTAGATTGGCTCGCCGACAGACGCGAAGGCGAAATCTGGACTCCTTCCTTTCAACGCGATTCGGTTCTTCGCGATGAATTCCAACAGACGTTCATGGATATCGTAGGGTTTTCCGCTCGGTGTCAGTCGTTTTTCATTCATATATAAGCAACTGGCAAGCCAGCCGGCGTTTTAAGGTTTGAGCATTACGCTTTGACCCTTGAACATTCGGCATTGAGCATTGAGCATTGGTAGAGACGTTCTGGCATGGGTGCAATTACCCGTGGTCCACTGACGGCACGACCGTCTTCTACGGGATGGACTTCGGCGCCAACGTGTGGGGATCACATCTTGGCGTCTCAACGCGGCGTACGGCGGTCGCGGCGGACTTCGCGCGGATGGCGGCGCTTGGCTTCACGGTCGCGCGATGGTTCGTCTTCGGCGACGGTCGCAGCGGCATTCTCTACGACGACCGCGGCCTGCCCACCGGCATCGACTCCTATCTGTTCACGGACATCGACACCGGGCTCGAGATCGCGCGTGAGGTCGGGATCCAACTCGTGCTCGTCCTCCTCGATCACCGGTGGATGTTCGAAGGCGTTCGCGAGACCATCGCCGATCCGACGACTGGCACCCTGCTCGACGTCCGTCTCCCCGATGGACGCTCGCGCGTGCTGCTGAATCGCATCGGCCGTGAGTCGCTGCTGCGCGGTGTGATCGAGCCGTTGCTCGCTCGCTATGGCCGCAGCGGCGAACGCGCCGATCTCGGCTCACAGATCCTTGCGATCGAATTCATGAATGAGCCGGACTTCGTCGTCGAAGAATGGGAGCGCGATCTCAGCTCGCGTGTTTCGCGTCCGCTGCCGTTCGCCGTCCTCGCCGAGCTCGTGACACGCGTCAGCGAAATGGTGCATTCGCACATAGGTGCCTTGACGACGATCGGCTGTGCGCGATTGCATAATTTGTGGGCGTGGGACGATCCCGCCCTCGAGCTCGATTTTCTACAGCTGCATTCGTATCCTGATCTGAAGCATCCAGATCGCGATGCCGACGTCTTCGGCAAGCCGGTTACCATGCTCGGTACGCGTAAGCGTGTGGTGCTCGGCGAATTTCCCAGCGACGGTGCTCACCGCCATCCTGCCGGTGTGTCGCATCCCGATCGAACGCTCGAGGAGTATCTCGAGTTCGCGCTCGCTGCGGGGTATGCCGGCGCGTGGCCATGGAGCTTCAGCGGGACCGATGACTATGGACGATTGCCGGAGACTCCGCTCATCGACTTTGCGCGGCGACATGAGGCGCTCGTCAATCAGCGCTGTGTCGTGAGGTCCAGCTGATGCCGGAGACAGAGGCGGCCCGGCCAACGCCGGGCACTCACAAGCCGACACTCCAGACCCTCGGCTGGCTGGTGTTCTACGACGTGAACCGCACGCTCGGCGGTATAGCGTCCATGGAGTTGCTGCGCCGATCGCTGGGCGCGCGCGGCTGGATGACTGACGAGGGCCATGCCTTGTTCGTGGCCATCTCGCGACTGACGCCGGGCACCAACATCCTGGCGTATTGCGTGGCGCTCGGTTGGCAGCTCGCGCACTGGCGCGGCGCCATCGTGTCGCTCGCCGCTGCGTCAATTCCCGCATCAATCCTGATCACCCTGCTCAGCGCGACGTTGACACGCATCGATCAATTTCCTGTCGTTCGCGCGATCATCGCGATCGCGTTGATTGTCGCAACGCTGCTGGTGCTCGCCACGGCGTGGAACCTGCTGCGTCCCTACATCAAGGGAGGCGATGCGTTTCGTACAGGGATCATCGCCGCGATCGTGATCGTGCTGGCCCTGATGAACGTGACGCCGGTTCGGATTCTGCTCGTCGCGGCGGCCTTTGGCGTCGTGATGCCTTCGCCCGCAGCGCCACCGGTCGCCGAGCCCGATCGATGAGGGCTCATCGATGAGGACGTGTCGATGAGCATCGTCGCCCTCTATCTACTCCTCCTCAAGGCGACGGTAACGTCATTTGCTGGCATGGGCTCGCTGCCGCAGATCCGTCAGGACTTCGTCGTGACGCACGGCATGATCACAGACGAGCAGCTCAGTCAGGCAGTGGTGATTGGCCGATCGGCGCCTGGTCCGGTCGGTGCCTACGTGGTTGCGATTGGCTATTTTGCGGGTGGTGTGTCAGGGGCGTTCGCGGCATGGCTCGCGATGATCACGCCGGCGTTGCTGGTGATCCCGTTGCTCACGCTGCTGCGCCGATTCCTGCACCTGCCGCGCGTGCGTGGAGCCGTCGATGCTGTCGTGGTCGCGAGCGCCGTGCTGCTGCTGACGTCGGTGGTCCGAATGGCGGTCGACAGCTTTGAGATGCTCAGGCGCGTCTTCGGTTAAGCGTCGTAGGAACTCCCAGAACAATCGTCGTCAATACCAGCGTGATCTGCGGCATCCACGCACCGAGTTGCGGGGAGACTGATTCGTTCACGCTGAGCGCGTTGCCGAGCCAGCGCAACATGAGGTACCCGACGCCAGTAAAACTCACGGCCACCAACGACGTAAGCGGCTTAGCACGACGACGAAGCGTGAGGACGAGAGCAAGCGCACAGAACGTGAGCGGTGCGATCGCGAACGCCAGTCGATGATGGAACTCGAACACGAACGACCGATAACGGTCTGCCGAGACACCCGGTCTCGAACGCACAACCGGATGCGCTAAACGGTTTAACTGTGGCAGCGTGAACTCGCGGTCGCCTTTCATGACGAACTCGCCAACTATCGCCTCTCGAAACAGCTGATTTGTGGCCGGGTTCAACCAGCCGACATTGATGGTCGAGACGATGCTTGTGCCTAACGCGAGAAGGATGATTGTGCCGATGAGGCGACGAGACAATGGGCGTCCGTGTGCGCCGAAGGCGACCCCGAGCGCAAGCCCGATGGGCATGCTCAGCGGCAGAATCGCCGGTACCATGTAGAACATCATGCGCTGCACGCTCGCCGTCGGCGGAAACTCTGTATCTCTCATTGACTCGAGCAAGTCGCGGGTCGTGGGCAATTCCAGCAGCCATAGCGGGACGCTCACAATCACGACCGCGCACCCCGACAGCCAGAGCGTGCGGAGCAGTCCTTGCCGGTCTTCATTGCTCCAGTTGCGTTGCGCATCTCTCAGTCCCGCGAGACCGCACGACACACTTACCTTCGCGAAGGCGATATAGCCAGCAAGCAGCGCGAGCCATCGACACCTGACGTTGGTTGCGGCTGCGTACTCGACCTGCAGATCCGCGATCACCGGATCGATCAGCCGCTCCATCGTCTTCTCGCTGCACACGCGTGCGGCGTACGCGCGTAGTCTCTTGCCGGGCCTCACTGGGCAAACCTCGGTGAGAAGTGCTGCGCGGCGGCCGTCCAGGCCGCGAGCACGCGGCGACCAAGCGTGGTCGGCTCATACAATCGTCGCGGCAAGCCTCCGGCTTCAGGTGGTGCCGGCTCGAGCCGCGAGGTAATGAACCCTTTCTCCTCCATCCGGCCGAGAGTGACGTAAATCGTTCCGCGCTTCAGGCGACGACGGGATGCGGCGACGAGTTGCAGTCCGTACATCGCCGCATCGTTCGCGATCAGTAGCTCGAGGATCAGGGATTCGACAGTCGAGAGGCGCGGTGGGTGCGGAAGACGACGAGCCACGCGCGGAGCTTACAAGTTGTAAGACTGCTCGTCAAGAGCCCGCGCAGGGCGGACACTACGCCGCGTGGCGGTACTGGGCGGAGCAGTCAGGCCCCTATATAATTCGCGTCGGCCAGCGTCGAGCCGCGAATGTCACTGCCAGCAGGCACCCGGATCGGACCGTACGAAGTCATCGCCCTCCTGGGTTCGGGCGGCATGGGCGCCGTCTATCAGGCGCGCGATACGCGGCTGAACCGCCACGTTGCGATCAAGTTTCTCGCCGACGGCATTGCCGATCCGCACGCCATCTCGCGCTTTCAGCAGGAGGCGCTCACCGCCTCGTCGCTCAATCATCCCCACATCCTGACCGTCTTCGAGAGCGGAGAGATCGACGGCAAGCAGTATCTGGCCGCCGAACTCGTTGACGGCGGCACGCTGAAGGCCTGGGTGCACCAGGAGACTCGAACCTGGAAACAGATCGTCGAGATGATCGTCGGCGTCGCCGACGGTCTGGCCGTCGCGCACGCCGCCGGCATCCTGCATCGCGACATCAAGCCGGACAACATCCTCGTCACGAAGAGCGGCTATGCGAAGCTCGCCGACTTCGGTCTCGCGAAGCTGGAAACCGCGAACGCGGATCGTTCGCGCGCCCTTACGGTGCAAGGCACGCGTCACGGCGTGATCGTCGGCACGATCGCCTACATGTCCCCCGAGCAGGCCGCGGCGAAGCCGCTCGACGCGCGCAGCGATGTGTTCTCGTTCGGCATCGTGCTCTACGAACTGCTCACGGGGACGCGGCCATTTGCCGGCGCGTCCGATCTCGAAGTGCTGCAGCAGATCCTGCACGGCTCGCCTCAGTCCTTGCCAGAGGCGCTCCCGTCGTCGCTCCGCGCCATCGTCGAAAAAGCACTCGAGCGGGATCCTGCCGATCGCTATCAATCGATGCGCGAAATGGTGGTGGATCTGCGGCGCGTGTCGCGGCAGCGTGCCGACCCGCCGGCCGCGAGTGCCGCGACGGCGACCGATCGTTCGACGTCGTCTCGCACAGCGTCACCCTGGCCATGGGCGGTTGCCGCTATCGTGCTGGCCGCGGTGAGTGGACTCGGTGTGTGGGTATGGCAGGGCCGAAACAGAGTTCCTGACAACCCGCTGGCGAACGCGCAGTTCACTCGATTCACCGACTTCGACGGCGCCGAGAGCGATGCCTCGATCTCGCGTGACGGACGGTTTGTCGTCTTCAGATCCGATCGCGACGGCCCGATGGATACGTGGGTCAGCCAGGTCGGCACCGGCCGCTTCGTCAACCTGACGCATGGCAGCCGGCCGTCGGTGCTCGTACGGAACGCGGGACTCACACCCGACGGCGCAGACATCTGGTTGTCGAGCATGATCGGCGGCGACCGTACGCGGCTGTCGCCGCTCCTTGGCGGCGGTCTCCGGCCGTTTCTCCCCGAGCACGCAATGAATCCTGCGTGGTCGCCAGACGGATCGCGTCTGGTCTTTCATCTGTACGACGCCGGCGATCCGACATTCGTAGCCGAGCGTGACGGCTCGAATGCCCGCGAACTGTTCACGCTCGCGCCGGGCATCCACAGTCACTTTCCGGTGTGGTCGAAAGACGCGCAGTGGATCTACACGGTGCGCGGCCCCTGGGACGCGAGAGAAATGGACATCTGGCGTACCCCGATCGGCGGCGGTGCGCCTGAACGATTGACAGAGGTCAACCGGGACATTCGCTATCTCGCATTGCTGAACGATGGGGCGGTGCTCTTTGTTGCCCCCGATCAGGACGGCGCAGGTCCGTGG
>JBKPRH010000157.1:0-23636 GCA_046765795.1 Acidobacteriota bacterium
GTTCGTATCTGGGCAGTCTACAACCAGGGCCTCGGTCGCGCCGGCAGCGTCACGCTCGGACCGATTTGGCGATACAACTCGGGCCAGACATATTCGCTGTTCTCGAGTGGCGTGCCGCTTAGCGCAATTCAGCTCGCACGCAATCCGGGTTACGCTCGGCTGCCTGGCGGCGGCTCGCAGACGCTGTACTACGGCGAACGAGGCTCTGAAAACTTCGAGGGCTACGGGCTGGTCGATCTCGCGGCGACGTACGAAGTTCCGATCTGGAAGACCGTGCGGCCGTGGATCAAGTTCGAGCTGTACAACCTGTTCGACAACAACAAACTGATCAACTGGAACACGTCCGTCACGCCGGACCCGAACAGCCCGCTCGATTCGAGCGGACTGCCAACGGGATACATCAAGCCGGCCAACTTTGGAACTCCGGTCAACAACGCGTCGTATCCGCGACCGATTCCGGGCATCGACGGCGGACGCACGTTCCAGATGGCGATGGGGCTGAGGTTCTAGCTGGTTCGTGGTTCGTGGTTGGTGGTTCGTGGTTGGTGGTTGGTGGTTCGTGGTTGGTGGTGGAGCTCCCGTGAACTCCAACCAACCACACACCACCGATTAGGTGTCAATCTGAGCGCGCTGAAGCCTGCCGCTGAAGTCCACGTAAATCGACTTCCACTCTGAGAACACATCGAGGGCAACGGTTCCCGCTTCGCGGTGACCGTTGCCCGTCGCTTTCGTCCCACCAAACGGCAAGTGCACTTCCGCGCCAATCGTTGGCGCATTCACATAGAAGATCCCCGTATACATGTCGCGCATCGCCTGGAAGGCCTTGTTGATGTCGCGCGTGTAGATCGAGGCGGACAAGCCGTACGCGACATCGTTGCCGATCGCAATCGCCTCATCCAGCGAGAAGCAGCGCATCACCGATACGACGGGGCCGAAAATCTCTTCACGCGCGATGCGCATGGTGGGCGCGACGTCGGCAAAGATGGTCGGCTCATGGAACCACCCGCGTGCGCAGTTGCCGCTGTCGAGACGATGACCGCCGGTGACGAGCCGCGCGCCTTCAGCCTTCCCGATCTCGACGTACTTCATGACCGTCTGCAGTTGCGCGTCGCTGACTGACGGCCCCACTTGTGTGGCCGCGTCGAGTCCATCGCCCACGCGCAGTGCTCCGGCCCGCGCCGCGAACGCTTTGAGAAATGCGTCGTGCACCTTCTCGTGCACGACGACGCGACTCGCCGCGGTGCATCGTTGGCCCGTCGTACCGAATCCACCCCAGAGACATCCTTCGACCGCAAGCTCGAGTTGCGCGTCATCCATGATGATGATCACGTTCTTGCCGCCCATCTCGAGGTGGACTTTCTTGAAGCCGGAGGCGGCATTCTGATTTACGAGCCGGCCGACTGCTGTTGAGCCGGTGAACGACACGACCTTCACGTCATCGTGGGTCGTCATCCGCGTACCGATGTCAGGACCGCCGGTGACCAGATTCACGACGCCGGGCGGAACGCCAACCTCCTCGAGCACCTTGACGAAGTTGACCGCCGAGAGCGGCGTCAGTGTCGCGGGCTTGAACACAACGGTGTTGCCACAGACCAGCGCGGGGGCGATCTTCCAGGATGGGATGGCCATGGGGAAGTTCCACGGCGTGATCATCGCGCACACTCCGAGCGGCTGACGGACCGACATCGCGAACTTGTCACGCAGCTCGGACGGCACGGTCTGGCCGTATTGGCGCCGGCCCTCACCGGCCATGAACTGGGTCATGTCGATCGCTTCCTGCACGTCGCCGCGTGTCTCCTCGAGCACCTTGCCCATCTCGCGGGTCATGTCGCGCGCGAACGTTTCCTTCTGCTCGACGAGACGAGCGGCCGCTGCGAGCAACAACTCGGCACGTTTAGGTGCGGGCACCAGACGCCAGGTCGCATAGGCCGTCGCGGCGGCGTCGATTGCCGCGTCGACATCATCGGTTGTCGACTCCTGGAACAGCCCGATGACCTCGTCATGGTTTGCCGGGTTCCTGTTTTCGAAGGTCCGGCCGGACACTGATGGTGTCCATGCTCCTGCTATGTAGTTGTGGTAGGTGCGCACTGTCCGTCTCTCCGTCCGATTTCAATCAACAGGTGCCGGTTGTCCGCCGCACATCAATAGCGGTCCTCGAAAGACGTCGAAAATCGAGAAACTCCGACCTGCCGTGATCAATTTTTGACACTTCCTAAATCCTGTGGCAACCGGCTATTGCGCAACGGGTTAGCGCCGAAATACCCCAAAAGGGCCAACGGAGCTGGTGTCGCGCATTGGCGCTTGCGCAGGATGACGTCCACTGAAATGCGCGTTTTGCGCCCGAAATTCCAGTGGCATGGTTCCTGTATAGATAACAAGTCAGAAGGGCTGGTTACCAAAATGCCGAACACCAACATCAACCGACTCGCCGCCAATATGCCGGCACAAAAGGTTGTCGTGGTCAATGGCAACACCGAGGTGCTCGGGATGCTCGAGTCCGTCCTCGATGCAGGCCGTTACGACATGGTGTTCGTCGAACCCGGCGACCGCGCCTATTCGCAGATCCGAAAAGTCATTCCCGACCTGGTGATTCTCTGCACGCGGATCGAAGAGCTCGATGGTTTCCAGTTGCTCACGATGCTGAAGCTCGATCCGGAGACGAGCGAGATCCCGGTGCTCACGTATACCACCGAACACGAGGGTCAGGACTTCGACGAGGTTCTTTCGCCGCCGGCCGATGACGACGACAGCATGTTCGTCAGCCGCCCGGCGCTGCGGATGAACTGACCTGCTATAGTCTCCGACCAATGTCATCGGACAAACGCGACACAGAGCGCGTACCGATGCTCGGCCACCTCCAGGGCGAGGTAATGGTGTTTCAGCCGATGCTGATCAAAGAGATCAGCCTCGGCGGCGCCTTGGTCGAGACCCGTTTTCCTCTACATCTCAACTCGCTGCACGACTTGCGTCTGACCTTGGGCGAGCGCTCGATTGTCGTGAAGGGACGAGTCGTCCACTCACAGATCAGCGATGTCGATCAGGATGTGGTGGTGTATTGGACGGGAATTGAATTCGTCGAGCCGTCGGAGCACGTCGCGTCGGCAATCGCTGAATTCATGGAGTCGCTGCGATCGCATCGCAGCGGGGTTTGATACGCCGCGAGGCTAAAGCCTCCGCTCGACGTACGAGCCGCGCAGGTGCTCGAGATAATCGCCCGACTCAATGCGCTCCGCGCGGCCTAGCGGCGCGTTATAAAAGTACGCCGACGCCTGCACCACCATCCCATCGTCCATCGTTACGGGAGTGAGCCGCCGCGTGTACAGGCTGTACTCGGGTTCGCTCGGGCGGTAGCCCTCTATTTCATCGAGCGCTCGCAGCACGATTACGGGCCGGAGCATTTCATAGACCTCGCCCCAGACGCGGCCATCTGGTGAGGGCACGGCAGCCGGATAGATTCCCAGATCGAACAGCGCCGCTTCGATCGAACCGCGGCCTCTGAACTCGAGATGCTGATCGAGCCCGTGACGCCCAGTGCGATTGAAAGGCGTCATCAGTGTCCCGTAAAAAAAGACGAGGTCAGCCACCGTAACCCGATTTACGCCGTGCGTCGGCGCGGTATTTACAACGGCGGCGGATGCGGCACGTTCGAGAAGGCAGTTGCGGCACGTCCAAAAGGACGTGCCCTACCATGGCGAAACGGCGTGCCCCAACAGAGCAAGGGCGCCTAAAGAGCAGGCGGCGCCTAAAGAGCAGGCGGCGCCTAAAGAGCAGGCGGCGCCTAAAGAGCAGGCGGCGCGGGACTGGGCTCGGTTCGTTCGGGAGTCTGAGGCGCGGGAGCCGGCTCGGCTTGGCCAGGTCGGCGACCGGCGCGCAACGCGCCAAGCGTATCGATCATGGCTGCCGGTATTGAGAATCCAAGCGTGACGGTTCGACCTTGTCCCGTGAGCTGGAGCGAGTTCAGGAAGTCGGCGATTTCCGGATGATTTGGTCCGGCCTGCATCCGGCCCAGAGCGACGAAGCCCTGCACGACCTGACGCAGGTCCTGGGCGGCCTGGTCGTCGCGCGCCTCAGCATTGATGAGGCCTTCGATGCCGCTGCCGACGATGCCCTTGATTGAGAACCAGCTGATCGCCGGGAGCCGGTCTTTCACTTCAGCGGGGAGACGGGCACCGGTCAATGCATCGAATCGGGCAACGCCCCAGACCGTGCCGCCGTTGACCTGTTTCACCAGATTCATCAGCTCGCCGTTGCTGGTGATATTGCCGTTGGCGGCGAGCTTCGTGTCGATGGCCCGACGAACGACTGTTGGAGCGCCCAGGGCGACGAGGCCGGGCTCAACGAAGGCGACGCCGAAGTTCTCGTGGGTGATGAGGCGAGTGCCCTTGTAATCCTCGACGACTCCGCCCTCTTCGCGGGCAAATCCTTCCAGACGCACCTGATCGAAACGGCCGCGCGCGAGGACGAGTGGGGGGCCATGCTCCGCACCGACGTCGGAGGTCACGGCTGCGACGACTGAATCGATGTCCTGGGTGATGTTGATCCCGGTGCGCTCCTGGAAGCGGTCGGCGTTATCGGCGCCCGGGTGAAGCTCCATCAGCTTGCGGCGGACCTCGGAATCCATGACCGCACGCACGTTCGCGTAGCCAACCACCTGTGCATCAGCAGGCACATACGCGAACTCCTCAGGCCCATTGCCGCCAATGAGCGTAAGGGTCTGAATGTTCATGTACGAGGCCAGGAGGCCCGTGCCGAGCCCGACCACGAGAATTCCGGCCGCAATCAGCACAAACAGGCGTGTTCGTTTGGTCATCGACACCGCTCCCTGCTGGCTATACGAATCGTTGGGTGCATCAGTTCCTAGCGTTCAGGCGGATTACTGATCTAACACATATTCTCGCCGCTCGACGGCCTTCCCCGCCAGCGTCAACGAAACCGCGATAGCGACGGCCAGAGAGACAAGACAGGTCAAGGCTGAGGGGGTACTCGTAAAAAACGCCTGAAGTAGCGAGGTGACGCCCTCGGCCGGCATCGCGTGCGGAACGAGCGACTGGACGTAATACATGAGCGTGAACCGCCTCATGTATCCCGGCATGACCAGGGCGAACTGTTCCCAGCCAAACGCGAAGACCAACCCGACAATGAGCGGCCGCTTCATCACGGCGCCGATCAGTGCGAATAAACCACCGTATGCCGCGAGACCGAGCGCCAGCAGGCCGAGATCGGTCAGGAGCATCGTGAAGCTGCCGCCGATCTGCGGGAACGGGACGATCAGGAAATACACCAGCATCACACCGGGGAGCACCACCAGCGTCGTGCAGACCAGATACGCGAGGTACTTGCCCACTAGCACCGCGCCACGTCGAATCGGACGCGTAAAGAGATAGGTGATCGTCTTGTCTTCGACTTCATCCGCGATGAGCGACGTGCCATAGAACACGCCGAGCACGGGCACGATGAACCGCAAGAAGAGCAACCAAATCATCACTCCGAAGATAGCGGTGTAATCCAGTCGTTGGCCGTTGAGCCTGAATGGCGTCACGCCCATCGAGTCGACGATGCGTATCACTGCCGCAACGAGCACGGGAGAGCCGACAACGATCGCCAGAAAGACTGTTCGACGCGACCACAACATCTCCCCCAGCGAGAGTTCAAAGACTCGCCAGGCGCCGCGCATGAACGATGACGAACGAGCCGGCGGTCGAGTATCGAGCGCAGTCATTGCTTCACCAGGTACTTGAACACGGCCTGCAGGTTGTCGTCCGGCGACGTGACCTCGTCGATGACGCCGGCTTCACCCGACGCCGCCATCTCGGTGAGGCGCGCATAGAACGCATCGGGCCTCGCCGTTTCAACGGACACGGCACCGGGCTCGAAACGCATGCTGATCACACCGTCTTCGACCAGCAGTGCGCGAGCCAACGCCTTGGGATCCTCGGCGCGAATAAACACTGAGTGTGGATGGGTGTCGATGAGCTCGCGAATCTGATGGACGTTGCCCTCGGCAAGAATCCGCCCGTTGTTGATCAAGAGGATGTTGGACGTCATCGACTCGATCTCGTGGAGGATGTGGCTCGAGACGAGCACGCTCTTCCCGGCGCGTCCCCACTCGCGAATCAGGCGAATGGTTTTTCGTCGCATCAACGGATCCATGCCGCTGAGCGGTTCGTCGAGAATCAACACGTCGGGCTCGTGCGCGAGCGCCTGCGCCATCTTGACGCGCTGGCGCATACCCTTACTGTAGGCGCCGATTTTTTTCTCAGCAGCGTCGAGCAGATCGACGGCTTCAAGCGCGCGTCTCGCTGCCGCTTCGGCTTCAGCAGGCTCGAGGCCGTTCAGCGCAACGAGCGCGGTGACCCATCCGAGTCCGGTCATCCGTTCGTAGAACGCGTCCTGCTCGGGACAGAAGCCGATGCGGTGATAGAGCGCCGGATTTCCCCAAATCGGTTCGCCGAGAATCTTGATGGTGCCTTTGCTCGGCTTGAGCTGGCCAGTCACCAGCTTCATGAATGTCGACTTGCCGGCGCCGTTCGGGCCAAGCAGACCGGTGATTCCTGGCGGCACCTTGACGGTGACATCATTCAGTCCCGACACCTGTCCGTACCACTTCGACAGGTGCTCAGTGGAAATAACCGGTTGTCCTGCGGTCGGTGAGTCCGTCACGCTACGACCTCGACTGCGCGTATTCGCCGCTCGAGGATCACCAACGCTACACCGACGATCACAAGGACGACGACGATCGCGACATAGACCGGCACCGCGGGCTCGACTCGCGAGCGAAAGATGCCAGTGGCGATGACATCGAGCATCTCGCCAGGCGAGATCACGGCCCACTTACGGCTACCGGTTATGGCCCGCAGTACTTGGTACATGGCCGCGGTGAAGAAGACGATCCCGGCGTACATGACCGCAACGAACCGGCGGCTTTTGCTGAGCGAAGAGAGCGCGAGAATCGCGCACGCCGACAGCAATGCCTGGATCAGCGAGTACAACGTGATGGCCGGCAGCAGGAACAGGTTGGCGCGCAGAAATGTCACGCTCCCGGCGAACACGATCTGCAGGATCAGCAACACCAGCGCGGGAACCAATGTGACGCCGAGCACGAAGGCCAGCGGCGGCACCAGCTTGCCGAGCACGTATTCGACACGGGTCAGCGGCTTCGACAGATACAGTTGCAGCGCATTCGTGCGGCGATCATCGGCAATCAACCCGGACTGCATGATGACGACGAGGAACACGAACAGCCCCTGCTGTGAGAGGAATTCCCGGAAGGTGTCAGGAGTGGCGGCGAGGAATTCCGCCACTTGTGCGTTGGTTGACGCGAAATAGAACTGGACGGCCCGCACGACGAACGGACCAAAGCTCACCAGCAGCAAAATCTGAAACCAGCGGTACTGGAACAAGGACGCCATGTGCGAACGCGCAATGATCCACCACGCGCGACCGTGTGGCGCCCGCGTCCCGAGATAGTGTCGATACCCCTGGTCGTGAATAGGCACGTCAGACTTCCCCTACGGCCTTGGCGAACACGTCTTCGAGCGTCGGCACGCTGGCCCGCAGATGGCGGACCTGCACGTTGTGCTGCGCCGCGAGCGTGAACAGAAACCGCGGGCCGCGCTCGTCGGGTACGAACACCCGCATCACGTCCTCATCGGTGGCATGACACTCGAGGCCGGCAGCACTCATCGCGGCCAGGAACTGATCGGCAACGCCCTTCACCCGCAGCTCGAATACGCGTCCACTCGGGCCCTTGAGCGTGGCAATGGGACCTGCGGTGGCGATGCCACCTTTGTCGAGCACGACAACGTGGTCGCACGTGTACTCGACGTCCGGCAGCAGGTGCGACGAGAGAATCAGATTGATCTGCTTGTTATGGGCGATATCGCGAATGAGCTCGAGCATCTCGTCGCGCCCTTTCGGATCCATGCCGTTGGTGGGCTCGTCGAGAAACAGCAGACTGGGATCGTGCACGAGGGCCTGCGCCAGCTTGATGCGCTGCTTCATGCCCGTCGAGTACTGCTCGATATTGCGATAGCGCGCCTCGCCGAGGCCGACGTAATAGAGCACTTCGTGCGCACGCTGCATGGCGTCGGCCGGCGGCAGACCACATAACTCGCCGCAGTAGGCAACGAACGTCACGGCGTTCATGCGAGGGATGTGGGCGTCGTTCTCCGGCATGTAGCCGATACGCCCGCGAATCTGCAGCGGTGATCGGCGGACGTCGAGGCCGAGAACCCGCATCTCGCCGGTATCCGGTGCCAGCAGACCCAGCAGAGCCTTGATCATCGTGCTCTTGCCAGCCCCATTTGGACCAAGCAGGCCGACGGCACCGCTCGGAAACGTCGCGCTCACATCGCGCAACGCCCATTGGGCTCCATAGCGGACACTGACACGCTGCAGATCGACGACCGGCGTCATCGCCTGACTCATACGTTATGGCCAGCCAGATCGTTCTGAGGCCGTCTCGCCGGAGCCTTGGGCGAAGGCGGATTCACAGCGTTCCTCGAAGGCCGAGCAGGTCTGCCCGTTCGCGCAGAAATGTGATCACATTCGTGACGTGCTCATCGAGCGGCAGGCCCAGCTCCTCCGCGCCCTGACGCAGGTCGTCGCGGGAGACGCCCTTCGCAAAGGCCTTGTCCTTCATCCGCTTGATCACCGAAGACGCTTCGAGATCGAGCACGCTCTTGCTCGGCCGCACCAACGAGGCCGCCGTCACAAAGCCCGCCATCTCGTCACAGGCAAACAGCGATTTTTCGAGCGGGCTCTCACGGGCGACGCCGGAGTACTGCGCATGCGACAGGATCGCGCGCATGACCCATTCCGGATACCCGCGGCGCTGCAGCTCTTCGCAACCGCGGAACGGATGGTTGTCGAGCGTGGGATACCGTTCGTAGTCGAAGTCGTGCAGGAGACCGACGATCCCCCACTCCTCTTCGTTGGCGCCGAACTTCCGCGCATAGCCCCGCACAGCGGCCTCGACTGCCAGCGCGTGTTTGCGCAGGCTCTCGCTTTTGGTCCACTCGGTGAGCAGGGCCCAGGCTGCATCGCGTGACAGCGGATCTGGCATCGACTGGTGGATCTAGTGGTTCGAAGACACAAATGGATTAGTAGTCACAACAAGCCTTCGATGGCACGTGGCCGGCCGCGACAACGCGGGGTCCCCGCCGCGCACGCCTGCGCGGTGGGGTGCGAGCGGAGCGGCCGTGAAAGTCCTCGAAGGATATACCACTAGTCTTGCCCCACGGGAGGCGGGATGTCGCGCGCCATTTCGAGCGCACGCTCGATGACCGACAGCGCTTTCTCGGTCAGCTCGTATTGCGCGAACTCCGACGGTTCGGCAAGCACCGCTTCGGCGACATCCGAACCCGCGCGCAGCTCGCCGCCGACCGGCCGACACAAGTAGTCGATGAGTACGAAGTGATACAGGACGCGCCCCTCCTCGTCACGGGTGATGCGGTCCAGCACTTCGACGACCGGACCGACTTCGACCACGAAGCCTGTCTCCTCTGTCATCTCACGAATCAGACAGGCCTCGAGCGTTTCGCCGGTCTCCACGGCGCCGCCAGGAATGCTCCACTGGCCGGCGAGTGGTTCGAAGCGACGCTTGACGAGCACCACGCGGCCTTCATGCACGATGATGCCGCCGATGCCGACGTAGGGCCGATCCGGATACTTGCGCGTGTCGTTCACCCTTCCCGGTTCTCCCTTCTCAGTTCGTGTTCCTGGTTCAAGGTTCGCGCACGCTTAGGCGTGCGTCATACCGAGTCCAACGAACGACGACCTGGCTCCCGAACATCGAACCGAACTCCGAACCTGAACACGAACCGAGCACCGAGAACCCAGAAGCATGAACGACGACATGCTTCCTTCATTCCCCCATCACTTTAACGACAACGCGTTTCTTGCGCTGGCCATCGAACTCGGCATAGAAGACCTGCTCCCATGGGCCGAGGTCGAGCTTGCCCGCCGTGATCGGCAGCATCACCTGGTGTCCCATCAGCGTGCGCTTCAGATGCGCGTCGGCGTTGTCTTCGCCCGTTTGATGATGCCTGTAATTCAACCCCGCTGGTGCGAGTTTCTCCAACCAGACCTGGAAGTCGTGGATGAGACCATCCTCCCAGTCGTTCACGTACACGGCGGCGGTGATGTGCATCGCCGACACGAGCACCATGCCTTCCTGCACGCCGCTCTTCTTCACGATCGCCGCGACCTCGTCGGTGATCCGGACGAACTCCTGACGCTGTGTCGTGTTGAACCAGAGGTAATCGGTCGCAGTTTTCATCGGCTTACAGTTTCAATGACGCGTCCGCACTGAGCGCCCAGTCCGATCGCTGGCCGGCCCGCAGTCGGCGCAATCCTGCCGCTGCAATCATCGCGGCATTGTCAGTCGAGAGCGCCAGACTCGGAATGAACACCGGGATCTCGCGCGACTCGCCACGCGTCCTTGCGTCGGCGCGCAGCCGGCTGTTGGCCGAGACGCCGCCGGCGATGCCCACGCTCCGCGCGCCAGCATATCGCGCCGCATCGAAGAGGCGCTCGACCAGCGTCTCGACGACAACGCGCTGGAAGCTGGCGCAGATATCGGCGATCTCGGCTGTCGGCAACGGCGCGTCCGCAGCAAGACCGAGCGACTCACGTCTGGTCGTCACATAGCGAAGCACGGACGTCTTCAGGCCGCTGAAGCTGAAATCGCGGCGTCCAGGCAGATGCGGCTGGTTCCGATCCGCATGTGTGAGACGGGTTTTGGGAAACAGGATCGCGCGATCGTTCCCGGCGGCCGCCATGCGGTCGATCACCGGACCGCCGGGATACCCCAGTCCCAGCAGCTTCGCCACCTTGTCATACGCCTCGCCCGCTGCATCGTCTCGGGTGCGGCCGAGCAGTTCGTACGAACCGGGCTCAGTCACGCGATAGAGACTGGTGTGCCCACCTGAGACGACAAGAACCACGGCGGGCAGCGGCAGCTCGCCGTTCTCGAGCACGAGTGACTCGATGTGGCCCGCGAGATGGTGGACGCCGATCAGCGGAACCGCGCGAGACCAGGCCAGCGCTTTCGCGAACGACAGACCAACCAGCAGCGATCCGACGAGGCCGGGGCCACTCGTCACCGCAATGGCATCGTAGCCGGACGCGCCATCCGAGAGCGCGCGTTCGACCACGCCGCAGATGTCGCGAATGTGTTGTCGCGCTGAAAGCTCGGGCACCACGCCGCCCCAGGCGCGATGGATCTCGACCTGTGAGGCGACGACGCTCGAACGCAGTCGCCAGGGACGATCGGCGTCGCCGGTCTCTTCGACCAGCGCCGCCGCGGTTTCATCGCAGGAGGTTTCTATACCAAGAACAACCATGAGTAATTCAAAATGCAAAATTCAAAATGCAAATGGAAACACAGTCAGAAGTTTTTGCATTTTTCATTTTGCATCTTGCATTACAGAGCAACGCCCAGCTCGAAGAGCTGGGCCAGAGATTCCGCAAATGGCGCGCGCGCAATGCCGCGCTCGGTGATGATGGCCGTCACATACTGCGCTGGCGTCACGTCGAACGCAGGGTTGCGAATCTGCGCGCCGTCTGGCGTCAGACGGTTCGACCCGACGTGTGTGACCTCGCGCTCGTTCCGCTCTTCGATCGGAATCCGGCTGCCGTCGGGTGTATTCAGATCGACCGTGGACAGCGGGGCCGCGACGTAGAACGGAATGCCGTGCTCCTTGGCCAGCACAGCGACAGTGTATGTGCCGATCTTGTTGGCAATGTCGCCATTGGCGGCGATGCGATCCGCACCGACCACGACCAGATCCACCTGGCCCTGCCGCATCATCGCGCCGGCCATGTTGTCGGTGATGACCGTCGTGTTGATGCCGTCCCTGACGAGTTCCCACGCGGTCAATCGTGCGCCTTGCAGAAACGGCCGCGTCTCGTCCGCCAGCACAGCGATCGTTTTCCCCTGTTCGGCCGCGGCGCGAATGACACCGAGCGCCGTCCCGTATCCCGCCGTCGCGAGCGCCCCCGCGTTGCAATGTGTCAAAATCCGTGCTGACGAGGGCACCAGCGTCGCGCCGTGTGCGCCCATCGTCCGGCAGCTTTGCACGTCCTCGTCGTGAATCGCGCGCGCTTCCGCCACGAGTCTCTTCTTGATCTCGTCCACCGACTGGCCATCCTGCGCGGCGGCGGCAAATGTCTTCTTCATGCGCTCGATGGCCCAGAACAGATTCACCGCGGTCGGACGCGTGCCGGCCATCAAGTCGCAGGTCTTCTGAAACTCGGTCGTGAACTGCTTCGTCCCGGTGGCACGGCTGCGAGTCATGCCGACGGCGATGCCCATTGCGGCAGCAACACCAATCGCCGGCGCGCCGCGAATCACCATTGTCTTGATGGCCTTGGCGACCTCGTTCGCTGTCTTACACGTGACGTAGACCTCGGATGCCGGCAGCTTGCGCTGATCGATCATCACGACCGCGTCGTCTTTCCACTCAATCGTCGGAAGCATCGAGATCGATGATATCGCGTAGAGGCGGTCTCACCCGTATCGGCGTAGAGGCGGGTCTTCAGACCCGCCTACAGCAATCGCGCGTCGAAGGGCAGAGGCAACAGATCCTTGAGTTGGTGTCGACCCGTCTCGCGCTTGAGGTTCGCGAGGATCACTTCGAGATCGCCGCCGAACTCCCAGAGGATCTGACGGCACGCGCCGCAGGGCGGCGTCGGGGCTTCGGTGTCAGCGACAACCGCGACGCGGCGGAATTTGCGATGTCCTTCTGAAAGTGCTTTGAACATTGCGACGCGCTCGGCGCACACCGTCAGCCCATACGTCGCATTTTCGATGTTGCAGCCGGTGATGATGATGCCGGTTGCCGTTTCGAGAGCGGCGCCGACCTTGAATCCTGAGTAGTCGACGTGCGCATGACGCCGTGCGCGACGGGCGGCAACAACGAGCTTAGAGGCGCTCAATGATTCCCTCGAGCAAGGAGATGAATGAGCCGCGCACACGGCGCGCCGTTTCCATCACCTCGTTGTGATCGAGCGGCTGCGGCAAGACGCCCGCCGCCATGTTGGTGATGCAGGAGATGCCAAGCACCTCGACGCCCATGTGACGCGCGGCAATGGCTTCCGGCACGGTGGACATGCCCACCGCGTCGGCGCCGATCGTGCGGAACGCGCGGATCTCGGCCGGCGTCTCGTAGCTCGGGCCATGCACGGCAATGTAGATCCCGTGACTGACGTCCACGCCCTTCGCGCGAGCAGCCTCGTCGGCGATGCCGCGCAGCCGTCGCGAGTAGACCTCGCTCATATCCGGAAAGCGGTGGCCAAAGCGCTCGTCATTCGGGCCCACGAGCGGATTGCTTCCAAGGAAGTTGATGTGATCGTCGATGATCATCAGCGCACCCTGGGCGAAGCTGGTGTTGATGCCACCGGCGGCATTCGTGAGGATCACCTGCTTCACACCGAGACGCGCCATCACGCGCGTGGCGAAGACGACCGTCTCGAGCGAGTGCCCCTCGTAGAAGTGCGCGCGTCCGGCGAGCGCCGCGATCCGCTTGCCGGCCACAGATCCCACCACGAGACGCCCGGCATGGCCGATGACCTTCGACGCCGGCCAGTGCGGCAACTGCTCGTACGGCGTCGCCACGGAGTCGAGGAGCGTGTCGGCGAAATCACCGAGACCGGAACCCAGAACGATCGCGATCTGCGGCAACGCACCGCATCGGGCTCTGACCGCAGCCGCGGCCTCTTCGACCCGATCGAACGTCGTCACAGGAGCATCCCGGCGATGGTGGCAGTCAGGAAGTTCGCAAACGTTCCCGCCAACATCGCGCGGAGACCAAGCCGGGCGAGGTCATGCCGGCGTTCCGGCGCGAGCGCACCGATGCCGCCGATCTGGATGCCGATGGAGCTGAAGTTCGCGAACCCACACAGCGCGAACGTCGCAATCGTGAATGACTTGGGATCGAGCATCGGCTTCAGCGGGCCGAGCTGCGAGTACGCGACGAACTCGTTGAGCACCATACGCGTGCCGAGCAGGTTCCCGACAGTCGCCGCATCGTGCCACGGCACACCGAGCGCCCACGCGATGGGTGCGAAGACCCAGCCAAGAATCAGTTGCAGGCTCAACTCGAACCCGAAGGCCTGCCCAATGAGCCCCAGGCCGGCGTTCAACAGGGCGACGAGTGCCAGGAAGGAAATGAGCATCGCGCCGACGTTGAGCGCCAAGTGCAGACCTTCGCCAGTTCCACGGCCAATCGCATCGATGACGTTTACGTCTGTCTTCTGAACGACGAGCTTCACGGTCCCCATCGTTTCGGGCTCGCCGGTTTCGGGCACGAAGAGCTTGGCCATCATCAACGTGCCCGGCGCGGTCATGATTACCGCCGTCAGCAAATGCTGCGCCTCGACGCCAAACAGGATGTAGGCCGCCATCACGCCGCCCGAGATATGCGCCATGCCAGCGGTCATCACCGTCATCAGCTCGGACTCGGTCATGCGCGGCAGGAACGGCCGGATAGTCAGCGGCGCCTCGGTCTGCCCCATGAAGATACTTGCCGCGACATTGAGCGACTCAGCGCCGCTGGCGCGCATGAAGCGACGCATGATCACCGCGAATACGCGCACGATGATCTGCATGATGCCGAAGTAGTAGAGCATCGCGAACAGCGCGGCGATGAAGATGATTGTCGGCAGCACCATGAACGCGAAAATGTTGGCGTACTGGCTGCCCTCTGGGCCGAGCACGCCGGTCACGATCTTCGGCCACACCGCCGGGTTGCCGAGCGGCCCGAAGACGAACGAGGACCCGACAAAGGCGAAGTCGAGAATCTTCGTGATGACGCCGCCGAGACTCTGAAACACGACGCGTCCGACCTCGGTCTTCAACACGATCAACGCAAACAGAAACTGCAGGCCGAGCCCCCATGCGACCGTGCGGTAATCGATCGCTCGGCGCGCCGAAGACAGGCAGTATGCGAGGGCGAGGATCAAGGCGAGGCCGGCGATCGCCTGAATGCGCGTCGCGCCGGCGAACCCTAACGCGACAGCGAGAACGGCGATCGCCGCGAGCCCGCCAAGAACCAGCAGATCCTGCCGAGTCCACTCCTGACGCGCGCTCGCCACGGTTACCGTCTCAGTCACATGGTCTCCTTCGTCGTGGCTCAATCAACGAACGTTGCCCAAAATCGTCGGACGCGGCGTCGGCGGCTCGTCTCCGATCGTGATGGCGTCTCGGCACAGCGCCATTGCGGCATCGACTCCTCGCCCACCACGATGATGGAGTTCCAGCAGCGGGTGCCCGGCCACAACGCGTTCGCCGAGGCGGACGCAGGTGATGATGCCGACGCCGTGATCGACTGATTCCTCGACCTTGTTCCGGCCCGCCCCGAGGACATTGCTCGCCCGCCCGATCGCTTCGGCCTTCAGGGCCGTGACATAGCCTTCTCGCGGCGCTCGGCAGATCTCGCGATCGGGAGCTGACGGCAACAGCGAATCGTCGTCCACGACGCGCGGGTTGCCACCTTGCCGCTCGATCATCCTGGCGAATGTCTCGAGCGCGCGGCCAGAAGACAACGCATCGGCGACACGACGCGTGGCCGCCACCTCGTCAGGTTCCTGTTCGGCGAGCACGACCATGCGCGAGGCGAGATACGTTACGGCCTCGGTGACTTCCGCCGGCCCCTTGCCTTTCAGCGTGTCGAGACACTCGACGATCTCGAGCGCATTGCCGACGGCCCGGCCGAGCGGCACATCCATATCGGTGATCACCGCCTCGGTGCGCACCCCGGCGTGACGGCCGATCGCCACCATCGACGCCGCGAGTGTCCGCGCACGATCGAGGTCTTTCATGAATGCCCCGTCACCGCACTTGACATCGAGCACGAGCGCGTTGCTGCCCTCGGCGAGCTTCTTGCTCATAATCGACGCCGAGATCAACGGAATGCTCTCGACGGTGGCTGTCACGTCGCGCAGCGCGTAGAGCTTCTTGTCTGCAGGTGCGAGCGATGCGGTCTGACCAATGATGGCCGTCCCGACGTCACGAAGCGCCTGCTTGAACTGGTCGATCGTCAGATCGATCCGGAACCCGGGGATCGATTCGAGCTTGTCGAGTGTGCCGCCCGTGTGCCCGAGCCCACGTCCGGACATCTTCGGCACGATCGCGCCGCACGCCGCGGCGACCGGCGCGAGGATCACGGAGATCTTGTCGCCGACGCCGCCGGTGCTGTGCTTGCCGACCTTGATGCCAGGAATGTCGGAGAGGTCCACACGATCGCCGGACCGTACCATTGCGTCGGTGAGCCAACCGGTTTCCTCGTCGCTCATCCCTCGCAACACGATGGCCATCAGCAGCGCTGATGCCTGATAGTCGGGGATCGATCCGTCGGTGACACCGGCGATGAAGGCATCGATCTCGCTGCGCGACAGAGCATCGCCGTCGCGCTTGCGGGCGATGGCATCGACAAATCGCATGGGGAAGGGCACAGTATAAGGCCTCGCTCCAGTAGAATCCTGTATGGCACATGCCGTCGACGACGCCGACGACCGAGCCGATGTCCGCGGAACGAAGCGGGCTGCTGGCCGAATTCGCCCGCGCCTGTAAAGCCGCGGCTCGGGCGGTTTCTCTTTATCCGGGCGCGCATCCCGCCATCGGCGGCTCCCTGTCCCGTCTGGTCTCGGCCTCGGGACGCCTCACGAGCGACGGCCGTGTCGTATGCAGCGTACATCCCGACATGCTGGCGATCGAAGGCGAGGCACCGGTGCGTCCCGATCCGGCGATCGGCGAACTCGCCACGCTGTTACATGAACACCTGATCGGCGAGTTGACGATCCAGCGCGAAGCCGATGCCGAAGACTGGCGGGCGCTGCTTCTGTTGCTCGCTCGTGCTCCAGAGGATTTGCTCGCCGAGGGCGGGATCGGCAGCGCGTGGGTCGGCAGCGGCCGATCGCACTTCGAGATCCGCGAGATCGACTACGCCGAAATGCTGCGCGAGCGCGCCAGCGGTGAGAAGGCGCAGTGGGATCGCATCATCGCGCTGTGCTTGCAGGGCGACACCAGCGGCCTCGACGACCTCGCGCTCGAATCGCTCCTCGAGTGCCTGAGCGACCCGCAGCGATTTGGCGATCTGCTCGAGCACTTCCAGACTTCCGAGGCTGTCGAAACGCTCAGCGTCAGCGCGCGCGTGGCTGCGCTGCTGCAGTTGGTGCGGACTGCTCTCGAAGCCGCCAAAGCCCGCAACCCCGCGGCCGCCGAGCACGCGCTGCAGACGATGGCCGATTCGTGCGCGCGCCTGACGCCGGAGATGATGCTGGCAATGCTCGGTTCGCGGCAGTCATCCAATGCCGATGATGCGCAGATGGCCAACGATCTGATGCAGCGAATGAGCGATCAGACCGTCGCCTCCTTCGTGGCACGGTCGGTGACGACCGAAAAGGGCGCGACGGAACGTCTCGCGCATGCGCTCGAAGTGCTCGTTCCTGAAGCGGAGCGTAAGGGACGGGTCCTCGAACTTGCGCACGAGGAGGCCCGGCACAGCGAGGGCGGCCAGGAGGAAGGCTTCGAGCAACTCTGGCAGAGCGCCGCCGACATGCTCAGGTCGTACTCGGACGCCACGTTCGTGTCCGATGAGTACGACCAGGAGCTGACGGCCGCGCGCGCGCAGGCGCTCGAGGTGGAGCGCGTGTCCGACGATCCGCCGGAGCGCGTGCACGCCTGGATCGCAACCGTCTCCGAGTCGGCGTTGCAGGATCTCGATCTCAATCTCCTGCGCGATCTGCTTCGAATCGAACATGACGCGGCACTCTGGGAAGGCATGGCGTCGGTCGTCGTGGGCGAGATCGAGCGTCGCGTCCTCATCGGCGATGCGCCGAGCGCACATGCACTGGCCGAGGCGCTGGTAAAGGAAACGACCACTGACGGTCGCCCTGAGCTGCGCGCAGTCGCGACCCGTACCGTTGAACGTCTGGCGGCGGGACCGCTGGTGAAACATGTTGGCGCGAGCCTCAGGAAGGTCGAAGACGTCGAAGTCGAATTCCTGAATCGCTTATGCCACACGATCGGCGCCGGCGTCGTACGCCCGCTCGCGGAGCTACTCGCCGTCGAGGAGAATCCAAAATCCACTCGCCGTCTGCGCGAGCTCTTGCTCGGATTTGGTGCTGCAGGCCGGCAGTCGGTCGAGAAACTAAAGAACTCTCCGAATCCTGCGGTGCGTCGCACCGCGATCGATCTGCTCCGGGCGTTCGGCGGTCAGGAAGCGCTGCCCGAACTGGTGTCGATGCTCAACGACGCCGACCCGCAGGTGCAACGCGAATCCATCCGCGCCATCGTCCAGATCGGCACGAACAACGCGTATGCCGTTCTACAACGCGCGCTGGTCAGCAAGAGTGCGACACGCGAGACGGTGCTGCAGGAGCTGCTCGGGCTTCGGGATGACAAAGCCGCGCCCCTGCTCTGCTACGTACTCAAACAGACGCAGCCGACGGGCAGGTTCCTCAAGGTTCATCTCGACATGATCGACGCCCTCGGCAACTTGCGCGGTCATCCTGAATCGATTCGCACGCTCAAACAAATCTTGTACGGCGGCAGCATGTGGACACCGTTCAAGACTGCCGCACTCCGCCGTGCTGCTGCGTCGGCGCTGAAGCACATCGGGTCGGACGAGGCCGCCGCGGTTCTTGACGACGCCATCGCCACAGGCCCGCGCGGCGTTCGCAAAGCCGCGAAAGCCCAGGTCGGCACCGCCCTGCGGCCAGAGACCAAGAAGACGACGTGAACGCCACCGAACGCGCCCGACTCGCCGACGATCTTTTGCGACGACTGGCTGCGGCGATTCGCGGCGCGCAACTCTACGCGCCGGGTCATCCGCTCGTCACACGCAGTATCACCTCGCTGCTCGAGACGCTGGCCACCGCTCACCAGCACATGCCATCCGTGACCATCGGCATCGTCGGCGAGGACCTGGTCGTCGGCGACATCCCGATCCGCGAGGCTGCGGCCACGATGGGCGAGCTGATGCGGCGCGTGCAACAAGCGGGGATCGAGCGCATCGTCATCGACCGCGGCGTGCAGAGCGACGAGATCATGCGGCTCGTCGAGACCGTGTCGCGATCGGAGTCAGGCGACCAGACCGCAGCGCTGTCCCATCTGCCGCACATTCGCGTCGGCCGGCTGCAGGTGGATGAGCAGACCGAAGCGGGCGTTGGCGACATCGCCACATTCCGCAGGCTCTATGACGACGCCGTGAAGGTCGCTGAGACGTTGTGGGAAAGCGCCGGCGTCGAAGGCATCCCCGACGCGGACGCCGCGCGCGGCATGGTCGATTCGCTGGCACAAGCGGTGGCGCAGAACCGCACCGCGTTGCTCGCCCTCACCGCGCTCAAGAACTACGACAACTACACCTTCACGCACATGGTGAACGTGTCGATCCTCACGATGGGCCAGGCACGTGGCGTCGGGATCGACGGTCCGCTGCTGCGTGAGTTCGGACTTGCCGCGTTGATGCATGACATCGGCAAGGTCAAAACGCCGAACGAGATCCTGAATAAACCCGACAAGTTGACCGAGGAGGAGTACGAGATCCTCAAGCGGCACACCGTTGATGGCGCGCAGATCCTTCGCAAGACGCCGGAGATGCCCACGCTCGCCCCGGTCGTCGCGTTCGAGCACCATCTGCGCGCCGACGGAACCGGCTACCCCAGCGCACAGCGCGCGCAACTCAATCTGGCGACGACGCTGTGCGGGATCGCGGACGTCTACGATGCGATGCGATCGCAGCGGGTGTATCAGCCGGCATTCCCGACCGACCGCATTCTGGCGGTGTTACAACGCAATGACGGCAAGCAGTTCGACCAGCATCTGGTTCGACGGTTTGTGCAGTTGGTCGGCATCTATCCCGTCGGCAACATGGTCCGCCTCTATAACGGCGAAATCGCTGTCGTGATGAAAGCCCACGCTCCCGATCCGTATCGGCCGCGCGTGCGCATCCTGATGACGGCCGACGAGATGCCGCTGGCGAATCCGATCGAAGTCAATCTGTGGGAAATGGCTGACGAGCAGGACAATGCCATTCAAGCGCCGCTCGATCCCGCGGAATATGGCATCGATCCATTGTTACAACTCTGAACCACGCACAATGCACAATGCTCGATGCACTCTTATAGGATCCTCCTAATGCGTCGAATCCTCCCCCTCTTGGCCGGCGTCTGCCTGTTCATTGTGGCTTTCGCATTCGACGGTGCCTCGCTTGGCGCCGCTGACTCGCCGCGTCTGATCGTGACCCTCGTCGTCGATCAGATGCGCGCCGATTACCTGCAGGTCTTCAACAAGCACTGGCGCGGCGGGTTCCGCACGCTGCTCGACAAAGGGATGGTGTTCGAGAACGCTCGCTACCCATACCTCGTCACCGTGACCTGCGCCGGCCACGCGACCATTGGCACAGGCGCGCTGCCGCATCGCCACGGGATGATCAACAACACGTGGTGGGAGCGGAAGGAACGAGCGCTGACGGGATGCTCCAGCGATCCGGCGACGACCGACATCACGTATGGCCGTCCAATTCGACTCGGGAACAGCGCTGCTCACCTGTTGGCACCGACGCTCGCTGACGAATTGCGCGCGCAGAAGCCCGGCTCCCGCATCGTTTCGGTTTCGATGAAAGCGCGCAGCGCCATCTCGTTGGCCGGACGAGCGGCGGATGCCATCGTGTGGTTCGACGATCCATCCGGGTCGTGGGCCACGTCGAAAGCATTTGCCTCGGAGCCAGTGCCAGCAGTCAAGGAGTTCGTCGAGAAGAATCCGTACGAAAAGGACCTCGGCCGCGTCTGGACGCTTTCGGGTCCGCCTGACTCGTACGTGAACCGCGACGCCGGCGTCGGCGAGCGCCCGTTAGCCGGATGGAATGGCCTGTTTCCGCATCCCATCAACGGTCGAGGCGGCGTAGACGCGCAGTTCTTCGCCCTCTGGCAGGCGACGCCGCTGGCCGACGTCTATCTCGGCAAGCTCGCTGCGTCCCTCGTAGACAGCTTCAAGCTCGGACAAAGCGAGGGCACTGACTTTCTGGGCGTGAGCTTCTCTGTCCTCGACGATGTCGGTCATGCGTTTGGTCCCGACAGCCGAGAAGTCGAAGACATCCTGCGACAGCTCGATGTCACGCTGGGCACGCTGATCGCGCATCTCGACGCTAAGGTCGGACGCGCCAACTACGTGCTGGCGCTCTCCGCCGATCATGGAGTTGCGCCGATGCCGATCCCGCCGCGCGGTGGTCGCGTGGCGACCGAAGACGTACGCGAACGAATCGAGGACGCACTGAGAACCGCGTGGGGACCGCTGGAGAAGGGCACCTACGTGGACGCGGTGAACTTCACCGATGTGTATTTCGCGGCCGGCGTCTACGAGAAACTGCGGACGAATGAGACGCTGATGGCGTCGGTCATCAAGAGCGTCGAAGAGATTCCCGGAATCTTGCGCGTGCTTCGCACCGATCAACTCTCGGACAAAAGCCGCGATGCGATGGTGCGCAGTGCGGCGCTCAGCTACTTCGCCGGTCGAAGCGGCGATTGGATGGTCGTCCCGAGGGAGTACTGGTTCATGAGCCCGCGCGCGGTCATCGGCACCACGCACGGCTCACCCTATGAGTACGACACGCACGTTCCGATGATCTTCTTTGGCGGCGGCGTCAAGGCGGGACGATCGAGCGCCAACGTCACGCCCGCCGACATCGCCCCGACGCTGGCCGATCTCGCGGCCGTCAAGCTGCCGATGGCCGAAGGGAAGCCGCTGCTGGGCGGCGAGCGCTAGCCGCTCGATGGCCTCATCCTTCAAGCACCGCGTGCTCGCCGCGGTGCGTCGCATCCCACCCGGACAAGTCGCGACGTATGGCGATATCGCAGCACTTGCGGGCTCGCCCCGCGCCTGGCGTGCGGTCGGCACCATCATGCGCGAGACCCGTGACCCCGCCACGCCGTGCCATCGCGTTATCGCCGCGGGCGGCGGCCTCGGCGGTTACGGTGGCAACCTGCAGCTGAAACGCGAGCTCTTGCGGGCCGAAGGGCTCGAGGTCGGCATGACGCGAGTGCGAGATTTTGCCCGCGTCCGTTGGCAACCCCGCAGACGGTAATTCCCAACTCTCAAATCCCGACGCCCAATTCCCAAGAACTCCCAAGAAACGCCCGAGCTGCGAATGCGGGTCGGCCACGAACCATTCATCGTGGCCGCGCGTCTGTGCACTGTGTGCCAATGGTGACTCCTTCGGCGCCGCGGCAACCCGCCGCCACAACCGGCCCGTCTAACCCCACAGGACACGTGAGAGCGGTCGATCTCGAGCTGGCCCAGCGCTGCCGGCGGGGCGATGCGGGGGCCTTCGAGGAGCTGTATCGCGCGCACGCCGGGCGGCTCTACAACCTCGTGTTCCGGATGGCCGGGTCCGCCGATGAAGCCGATGACCTGTTGCAGGACGTCTTCCTGCACGCCCATCGGAAGCTGGCGAGCTTCCGGGGCGACTCGAGCCTGGGCACCTGGTTGTATCGTCTAGCCGTGAATCATTGCCTCGACGTTCTTCGGGGCCGGCAGGCGAAAATGACTCGCGTCACCGATTCGCTGGACGAGGAAGGCGCCAGCGAGCCGGCGGCCGCGTCGCCAAGCGTGCCGACGGCGGTCAGTCGCATCGATCTCGAGCGCGCGATCGCCAGGCTCCCCGAAGGTTGTCGCGCCGCATTCGTGCTGCACGACGTCGAGGGATTCGAGCACAACGAGGTCGCGCGGCTCATGGGCGTGTCGGAGGGAACATCGAAGTCGCAGGTGCACAAGGCGCGCATGAAGCTGCGCGCGATGTTGTCGCCCCGCAGCGGGGCGAGCGGATCGGTTGAACAGAGTTAGGCCATGAGCTGCCAGGATTACGAAGCACAGATCGGCGAATACGTGGACGGCGCGATGGACGAGGCCGAGCGGGCGTCGTTCGAGTCGCACCTGTCGACGTGCGCGTCGTGCCGGGCAGTCGTCGCCGACTTCACCGTGATTCGCGCGGCAAGCCTCTCGCTCGAACCACGAGTACCGCCTCCGCACGTGTGGCACAAGGTATCAGCCGCCATCGACGCGGAGCCAAAGTCGTTCTTTGGTATGGGCGGCACGTGGTGGCGAGCATTCGCACCGGTCGCCGCGATGGCCGTACTGGTCGCCTCGCTCACGTGGACTGGCGCGCAACTGGCCGTGGCTCCGGGCGAGAGGCCGGCGACAGCGCCGGCACTCGCGCAGAACGAGCCGGTTTCGATCGAGGCGCAGTATCAGCTCGCCGAGCGCGATCTCACTAAAACGATCGAAGGCCTCGAGCAGATCGCCGACGATCGCTCCGCGCTCGACATGGAAACCGCGGACGTGCTGAAGGCAAACATGACCGTCCTCGACGGCGCCATTGGCGAGAGCCGCGAAGCGTTGAAAAAAGAACCGGAGAACGATGTCGCGCAAGAAAGTCTGTTCGAAGCACTGCGCAACAAGGTGGCACTGCTGCAGGACACGATCGCGCTCATCAACGAGATGCGGAAGGGCAATCAGGAAGGGGCCGCCCGCATCGTGTCAGGACTGAACCAATGAGACCCATCTATCGACAGGTGTGCAGTGCGTTCGTGGTGCTGGCGTGGATGGCCGCGCCGGCGGTCGCGCAGGACAAGAAGAC
>JBKPRH010000158.1:0-17609 GCA_046765795.1 Acidobacteriota bacterium
GCTCGGCGTGAAGGAAAGCATCTTCAGCCGTTACTAGCGAGGAGTGTACGAAATGAGACGTATTGCTCTGACACTGGTTTCGACCGCTTTGATGTTGGTGGCGCTGCCGAGTCCCGCAGCGGCGTGGTGGGAGTTTCTCGAGGAGCTGAGCGGCCCTGGCCGGTTCTATGGCTGGGATGTTGATCTGCGTCTGTTCTGTCTGAACGATAAGTTCGATCCGGCGCGTTCGGGCGACCAGACCGAACGGATCGGGCCGACAGTGGGCGCAGTGGTCTCCGCGTGCCGGGTGAGGAAAGGCTACGCGCGTCGTATGGCGGTGAACGTCGGAGCTCGATTCATGTGGGCCGACGACAATCCGCGTTTTGCGAATGGGCAACGTATCAGTTTCACAACCCTGGAGCCCTCAGTCTCCTTCAACCTTCTGAGCAAGTATCCAAGCCGCGACTTCATTGACTTCGGGTTCGGCGCCGGAGCCTACTGGTTCAGTTCGGAAGAGTTCCCGTCGTTCAACGGGGCGTTTATCGAACCGATACGACTCGAATTCCACACGACCACGAACATGAAGCAAAACAATAAATGGATGGCGGCAGTTCCAGCCGTTCGCGTCGGATACTTGATGTTCCCGGCCGGTTTCGAGACGGCATCGTTTGCCGCCGCTCCTGGCGGGCCGCCACGGATCTCGCGTGACTGGGCGTTGAACGTGGGCGTCTTCTTTGATCTCGAAGGGCTGTTTCAGTAAATCGGATCTGGGCTAGGGCTTCGCGTCGCGCCAGTTCTCGGCCATGCCGATGTCCACCGTGAGCGGCACGTCGAGCGTGGCGGCGTGCTCCATGCGGTCGCGGACGATCTCCGCGGCCGCTTCGGCTTCTTCCTGCGGGCTCTCGAACAACAACTCGTCGTGAACGGTGAGGATCATCTGCGTCTTGAGCCCGCGCTTCGGCAGCTCGGCATGCAGATCGATCATCGCCTTCTTCAGAATGTCGGCCGCCGTTCCCTGGATCGGCATGTTCACCGTCTCGCGCTCGGCCTGACTGCGCATCTGGAAATTACGACTGGTCAGGTTCGGCACTAATCGCCGTCGCCCGAACATCGTCCGCACGACGCCAGTCGTGCGCCCTTCCTCGAGGATGCGATCGATGAAGCCGCGCACTTTGGGGAAGCCGGTGAAGTACGCGGTGATGAACTCCTGCGCTGCCTCCTGCGTGACGTTGATGTCCTTGGCCAGCGTGAACGGTGTTTTCCCGTAGAGCACCGCGTAGTTGACCATCTTCGACAGGCTGCGCAATTGATGCTTGTCCATGGCGTTGTTCACGCCAAACAGCCGTTGCCCGGTGCGCTCGTGAATATCCTCATTGTTGCGGAAGGCTTCGATGAGCGCTTCCTCGCCTGCCATGTGCGCGAGCACGCGCAGCTCGATCTGTGAGTAGTCAGCAGAGATCAGGACATGACCAGGAGCGGCGACGAATGCGCGCCGAATCTCCCGGCCAAGCTCGGTGCGAATCGGGATGTTTTGCAGGTTCGGATCGGAACTACTCAAACGCCCCGTCGCGGCGACCGCCTGGTTGAAGCTCGTATGGACGCGTCCCGTCTTGGGATCGACCATCACCGGCAACGCGTCGATATAGGTGCTCTTCAGCTTGTGCAGAGCGCGCCACTCGAGCACGAGCCGGGGCAGTTCGTGCGTGAGGGCAAGCTCTTCGAGCACTTCGGCGGCGGTTGAAAACGATCGCGTCCTGCCGGTTCGCTTCGCTGACGGGAGGTCAAGCTTCTCGAACAGAATTCGACCGAGCTGCGGCGGCGAGTTGATATTGAACTGCTCACCGGCCAGTTCGTAGATGTGCGCCGTGTAGCTGGCCAGCTCCTGTTCGATTTGTCGCGAGCGAGCAGCGAGGGCAGGTCCATCAATAAGGATTCCGGCGCGCTCGATGTCGGCGAGCACCGGCATCAGCGGCATCTCCAGCTCGCGCAGGACAGAATCGAGCTGTGCTGCGGTGACGAGTTTCGGGAGCGTTCGGGACAACTGCCACGCGAGATCGGCACGTTCGCCAGCAAAGTTCAGCACGGTTTCCGGAGAGAGGCGCGTCAGCGGCAGTGCCTTCGTGCCCTTGCCGCACACATCCTCTTCGGTGAGCGCGCGGTATCCGAGTTGCTCGAGCGCACCGTCTTCAATCGGGTGGCCCGAGCGGGTCGCGTCGAGCAGATAGCTGGCGAGCATCGAGTCGAATTCGATGCCGCGCAACGTGATGCCGTGATTGGCCAGCACCATCAGATCGAATTTCAGATCGTGGCCGACCTTCTTCACCGCCGGGTCTTCGAGCAACGGCCGAACCCGCTCGAGCACGGCGGCGCGGCTGATCTGCAAGTTGGGACCTGCTGCGTCGAGCAGGTCGCCACGCGTCTCGCCACCCTCGTGGCCGACCGGTACGTAGCGCGCCTGGCGCCCGCCATGCGAGAACGAAAGCCCGACGATCGTCGCGCGCATGGCCGACCATTGATCGGGGATGACTCGCAGCGCGAACTCACCGGCGGCTCGGAGCTCCGCGATCAGCGCGTCCAATTCTTCGAGGGAGGTCACGAGCTCGTAGTCTTTCTGGATCGTGTCCGCCGTTGGCGCGTACTCGGCAACAATCGTTCGGAACTCGAGCTGCGAAAACAGTTCGTAGCAGCGCTCGCGGATCGGGCCCCGATAACGCAGCGACTCGAAGTCAACCTCCAGCGGCACATCCGCACGAATCGTCACGAGCTCGCGACTGCGCAGCGCGTCTTCGCGGTGTGTGGTGAGCGCCTCGCGCTGCTTCGGCTTCAGTTCAGCTGTGCGTGCGAGTAAGGCGTCAAGATCACCGAACTGACTGACGAGATCGATAGCGCCCTTCTTTCCAATCCCTGGTACGCCGGCGACGTTGTCGCTCGTGTCTCCAACCAGTGCCAGCACGTCCACGACGTTCGAGGGCTTTACGCCAAATTTTTCGACGACGCCTCCCTCGTCGAACCACGCACCGTCCTCGCGCGGGTCGTAGACCCGCACACCCGGGCGCACGAGTTGAAAGAAATCCTTGTCGATCGACACGATCGCGACCTCGAAGCCGGAGGCCGCCGCCCGGCTCGCGACAGTGCCGATGACGTCGTCGGCTTCATAGCCCTTGACCGTCAGGATCGGAACGCCCAGCGCTTCGCACGCCTGATGAACCCAATTGATCTGCTCCGCCAGATCGTCGGGCATCGCCACACGGTTGGCCTTGTAGTCGGCGGAGATTTCGTCGCGGAACGTCGGTCCAGCCAGATCGAATGACGCGGCGAGATACGCGGGCTTGTGGTCAGCGATGAGCTTGCGGAGCATCGTCACGAAGACGTAGACCGCGTGCGTCGTGTGACCTTCCTGATTCGAGAGACCGCGGCCGCGAAACGCGTGATACGCGCGGTACATCTGCGAGCTGCCGTCAATCAGGAACAGGACCGGACGAGCCATCTGCCCACGATATCATTCCGTTAATGCCTGTGCGGATGTTCCAGTTGGCGTTCATCGTGAGCCTCGCGACCTGCGTGCTCACGAGCGCCGCGTGCAATGTATTCACGCCGAAGTACGAGTACGAAGAGGAGATTTACCTGCGGCTGGACGGCTCCGCCACGGTGAACGTCAACGCGTCGGTTGCATCGCTCGTCGCCTTGCGTGGCGTCGATCTTCCCGCGGATCCGAAAGCACGGCTCGACCGCGACCGCGTACGTGCGCTGTTCACCATGCCAGGGGCGCAACCGCCGCGCCTGACGCTCTCGCGTCGCGACGGGCGACGGTTTGTCCATGTCAGCCTTGATGTTCCCGATGTGCGACAGCTTCAACGACAGCGGATGTTCGCGTGGTCCACGTATCGGTTCGATCGCGAAAGCGACAGCTTCGTGTACCGGCAGCGGGTCGGCGCGCCGGCGAGTCAGTCGTCTCCGGGGACCGGCTGGACCGGCAACGAGATGGTCGTCTTCAAGATGCACATTCCGAGCGAGATTCCGTATCACAACGCGCCGTCGCGTCAGACGGAGCGTGGAAACATCTTGAGGTGGGAACAGCCGCTCGCCGCGAGACTGAACGGCGAGCCGCTCGATGTGGAAGTCCGAATGGAGTCGTCCTCGATCCTGTACTCGACCCTGCTCCTCTTCGGGCTCACGGTCGTCGCCGCCGCGCTGACGTTTGGAATCGTGATTTGGTGGGTGGTGCGGCGCGGACGCGATGACGACGTCAGGGCGACGCACGCGCCCTCGTAGCCGCGTAGGGCGGGTCCTTTCGGACCCGCCCCTTGGTCCGGCTGAAGCCGGACACTACATCAGAGCTTCTCGAGCTCCGCCTTCACTTCGGCCTCGGTCTTCAAGTCGTTCTTCACACCGAACGCCAGGAAGTTCGACGCGATCGATCGCGCGAGCATGCGATCGACCTGGCTGTTCACGACGCCTTCGAGCGTGACCCGACCATGCTCCACGATGACATGGATCGGCGGGTTCACCATCGTCGCAAACGGGCGGAAGTTTGGGTTCGAGTAGATCGCGCGCGCAATGCGGAAGCGCAGATCGTCGTCGAACTGCGATACCGGCAGCACCTCGATCTTATTCACCAGCCGCTCGACTGAGGGCAGTTTGCTGACGCGCTTCTCAATATCGTTCTTCTTGTACGGCATCGTGACCTTGCCTACCAACGTCACCGTGCCGTTATCGACTTGCGCGCTCACGCTGTCGAAGATCGTGAAGTGCGGATACTGCAGCACCTGCCGCTGCACATCACGGAACAGCTGAAGATTTTCTTTTTGCGCGCTGGCGCCTGCCGATGTCGCTAATGCGAGCACCACAAGCGCGGTTGCAACGAGCCTGGCCAACATGACGGTTCCTCTCTCTCGACGCTTGCTGCGTGTCTTTACGGACCAAAACGCTCCGGTGGATGTCACCCGGCGTTCCGTGTCTCCCGAGCTATGACGGGGCAAAGACTTTGCCAGCGTCGAGGTGTCAGGCAGAGCGGTGTTGCGGGGCCAAAATCAGTGGCTTTTGGCAAGCGTCTTCAGTCGAGGACGTCGGTGTAGTGTCCGGCTTCAGCCGGACTTGATCGTCCGCCTAAAGCGGACGCTACAGAACAAGCATCGTGGCGATGCCGGCACCGATGAGCAGGATCTGCCGCATCGAGCCGGCATCGGTTCGGCCGCGGTGAAGCCCAGGGATGAGATCCGCCATGGCGACGTAGAGAAAGCTCGATGCCGCGAGCGCGAGAAAGTAGGGAAGCATCCGCGGCGTAAGTTCGAATGCGAAATACGCCGCGATGGCGCCGAGTGCGCTGGCCAACGCTGACAGCACGTTGAGAAACAGCGCCTTGCTCCGCGAGTAACCCGCATGCAGCAGGATCGCGAAGTCGCCGACCTCCTGCGGGATCTCGTGCGCCGCAACAGCGACCGCCATGCTAACGCCAAGCGGCACCGACGTCATGACCGCTGCGGCGATCGCCGCGCCGTCAACGAAGTTGTGGAACGCATCGCCGACGACGACCGGGAACACACTGCCGTCGTGCACTTCGCAATCGTGCGTGTGACAGTGTCGCCACAACACAAGCTTTTCGAGCAGGAAGAACAGAAGGATGCCGATGAGCAACGTGCCGAAGACGCGCGACGCAGGGAGCTGCGCGAGCGCTGACGGCAGAATGGCCAGCAGCGCAACACCCAACAATGCGCCGACCGCGTAGCTGACCAGCCATGGCACAAGCCGGGCGCGCGTCGAATCGTTGATCAGGAGAACGCCTGAGGCGACCAGGAGCCCGCCCAGGCCGCCCACCAGGCTCAGCCCGAGCGCGATGAAGAACGTCCGCACCGGACGCGATCATATCAAGACGCGACGTACCCCCTTCGCGCACGCACGGTCAGGCGCTTGTCGCGAACGTTCACACGGATCGAGTGCCACTGGCCATCTCGCTCGGTGTTGCTCGAATATCCCAGGTAGTACTGCTTGCTCAATTCGTCGGCGATTCGCGCTGTCGCCGGCCCTAATCCCTCGGAGCCGCGAACGATCTCGGTTCGGCCGCCGGTGTCGTCGGTAATCTGCCGAAGGGCGTCGGCATTCACCCGGTCGCCAGGTGCGCTCGGCCAACCCCCTCCACTGCTCCCACCGCTGCCCCCTCCGATCGGCGGAAAGCCCCTGGGCCGACGACCACCGGGGAAGGGAAATGGCATCGGAATCTGAACCGGCGGACGGATGTCAACGCGGCGCCCGGAGCCGTCGATCCCCAAGGCGTAGACCAGCACATCACTCTCGCGAATCTGCTGTCGAAGTGTGCTCACCGGGGTCACGCTGTTGGTGTCGTTGCCGTCGGAGATGAGCAGCAGCGCTTTCTTCACGTGCGTGCCGGCCTGCGCAGTGGGGATCGCCATCGAGATGGCGTCATAGATCGCGGTCCCGCCGGTCGCGTTGGCATCACGCACCGCGCGACTGATCGACCGCCGGTCGGTGGTCCAATCCTGCCTCAGCGACGCGCGAGTGGAGAACTCGACGAGAAAGAGTTCGTCCTCTTTGTCGAGCAAGTCGTAGATCAGGTGATCGATCGCGGATCGCGCCGCCGACATCTTCTCGGGCCCCATGCTGCCGCTCGTATCGAGGACGATACCGAGACTCACCGGCACGCGATCGTTACTGAAATGCGAGACGTCCTGCAGCTTGCCGTCTTCGTAGACGGTGAAGTCCTCGCGGCGGAGCCCGGGCACGAAACGTCCGTCCTCGTCAGTGACCGTTGCGGTCACGTTGACGAGATCGACACCGCTCTTAAACCTGAAGCCCTCTTGAGACTGGGCGGCGGCCACCGCAGTCGCAGCGATCACGGCC
Source organism: Acidobacteriota bacterium (assembly GCA_046765795.1). GTDB lineage: Bacteria > Acidobacteriota > Vicinamibacteria > Vicinamibacterales > UBA2999 > Gp6-AA40. The sequence goes on from JBKPRH010000158.1 coordinate 6,835, forward strand.
GCGAAGATGAGAGCATGCGGAGCACGCATGGAACAGCTCCTCCTGGAGTCGATCACGACACGTCACCCGTTCGCGCGACCCGGCGATCCACATGTCGAATCACGCCGGTCGCGCTGCGAAAGCTCACGCGGTATCGCGCGGCCTCGTTGACATCTGGAATCGTCACGACGAATCGCGAGTCGCTTCGCGGGCGAATCGCGTCGAGGGGCACGCTGCCGCGTCCAACCGGGCGACCCTTGGCATCGATCGCTGAGACGACGGCGGTGATCGCCGTCAACGGTTCCTCGGCTCGGCTACGCACGACGCCGGTGACGGCGAGCGTCGATCCCTCACGCGACGCATCGAGCGACAACAACTCGAGCGACTCAGCGTGTGGAGAGACCACGCGTACCGGCGGGGGCTCGTAACGATCGCTCACCATCGCGATGAGCACGATCCCTGCGACGACCACGCACGCCCCGACGACGACGCTCAGCAGACGCCGGCGAATCGACGATTGCATGTCCATCGCTTCGAAGGTGAGTGTCGCCGGTTGCGCAATCTCCTCGCTGCGGAATTCGTTCGCTTCACTACGGAAATCGTCCGACGGCTCGAATGACGGTCCGGCTTCGAACGCGCGAAGCGGCAGTATGCCCTCGTCCATGGCTGTGGCGAGCGAGGCCACACGGGCGCTTGAACGCAGGTGCTCGCGGCGAACCGCTCGCCACGCGAAGAATCCCGACGCCGCCGCGATAACGAGTGAGAGCAGGGTAATCGTCAGCATGTTCAGCGCATCATGAATTCCACCGCGACTTCGACAATGACATCGACCGGCTCGCCCATCCGACGCGCTGGGGTGAACTTCCATTGACGGACGGCTTCGACGGCGCGCTCGTCGAGTCCTGCCCCAAGGCCGCGACGCACCGAGACGTCGCCGACCGTGCCGTCCCGCGTAATCACGATTTCCAGAATCACGTTGCCGGTGGTGCCGCGACGACGGGCTTCGTCCGTGTACATCGCCTTCACTTCACGAACCAGACGTGGCGCCGTGATGCCGCTTCCCGCGCGATACGGTCCACCACCAGTTCCACCGCCCGACCCCGGCCCGATTCCTGATCCCAGGCCCTCGCCGTCGCCCGTTCCGCGGCCGGTGCCCGTACCACCGTTCAAGCCGGGGCCCTGGCTCGCGTTGTCGGTTCGAGCCTGTATAGCGCCGTCGCGTTGCGCCGCATTTGTCGTCGCGACAACCGGGGCCACGAGGCGTCGTGATGCGAGTGGTTCCTGCTCGACGGGCTTCGGAGTCGGCACCGGAGGAGCCGGTTGCTGCACCTCGACCTGTCGAGCTTTCAGCGGAGATTTCACCGGCGACGCGTCCACAGCAGGACGTGGCGTGCGGAGCCGCGCCGGCGCTTCCGCCTTCCGAGGGGGCAATGGGTTCCGCAAACCGCCGCCTCCGCCGCCGCCCCCCGGTCCCGGGGTGATGAGGAACACGAGTCGCGGCACAGGTTCGCGCGCCGGCGCACTCTCCGGCGCGCCGGAGGTCAGCCACAGCATCGTCACAATGAACGCGCCGTGGACGAGTGAGGACGCGAATGAGGGAAGGCCCTTGCGGCGAACCTCTGACACTGTGCGATTCGTGGTCGTGAAGATATCGGCGTCGGGGTCGTTGACAGCGCCAACGCCGGCCGCCACCAGGCGTCGCGCCTCGATTCCGGCGCGAATTGCGTCGCGCGGCTCGAAGAAAGCAGTGCCTGGGAGGGGCCGGACCGATCCGGCGTCAATCACCGCGTCGACAGCGTCTCGCGGCACCCCCGCAGCTCGTGCGATCTCTTCGACAGTAAACACGTCAGAGAGAACGGACATCGGCGTAGTGCAGACAAAGGCAAATCCCTTGCCTCATCACCCCGCGCAGATTCAGGCCTGATCTGTCGTTTGCTACGACGAATACGTCCCCAGATGCGGTCAGCGTTGGATCGCACCGTCCCCAGAGCCGACTGAGTTGTGACCTCTACCCCTTCAGTCCCTCGATGAATCGGTAGCCTTGACGGTCGCCGATCGTGCGAACCGGTCGGAATCCGGCGGCGTCGAGTGCTGCTGCGGTCCCGCCTGAGCCTTCGTATCCGGCATCCGGCTTGGTGCCGCCGAACAGGCCGCGTAAGCCGGTCTGGGTCCCGGCTTCGAGCGCGAGGAGGCGTCCGCCCGCTCGCAGGACTCGACGGCACTCGGTCAGCAGCCGCTCTCGCGCATCGCGCGGAAGCGACGACAGGAGCCCTCGTGCTGTGTGCACGACCACGAGGTCGTAGCTCTCGTCGGCAAAGGGCAGTGGATGCAAAGCGGCGACGACCTGGACGTCGCCAAGACCGCCCGCTTCCGCCACGGCATCTCGGGCAGTGCCGGCGGCAGCCTCGTCTCCGACCACGAGGCTGGCCTGCCCGGTCATGCCGGTTTTGGCCGCGATCGAGGCCGCGATGATGGGATCGTCGAGTCCGATTTGCAGCGCGCGTTCGCCCAGTCGGACACCGCTCATCGTGACGGCCAACGGCTCACTGCCAACGCTCGATTTCCTCAGAAACCTTCGCATTTTCCCCATGATATAGTGGCCGATTGTGACTCCACCAATTGATATCGCCCCTGCGCGCGGGAAGCTCGGGGTGTTGCTCGTCGGCCTCGGTGCCGTCAGCACCACCACGATCGCGGGCGTGATGGCGATTCGGAAAGGGCTCGCGCAGCCCATCGGCTCGTTAACGCAAATGGGGACGATCCGGCTTGGTAAACGCACAGAAGCGCGTGCCCCGAAAATCAAGGACTTCGTCCCCCTCGCCGGCCTCGACGACATCGTTTTTGGCGGCTGGGACATCTTCGAAGAGGACTGTTACGCAGCTGCCCGGACAGCGGGTGTGCTCGAGCAGTCTCAGTTGGATCAGGTTCGTTCCGAACTCGAAGCCGTGAAGCCCATGCCGGCGGTGTTCGATCGCCGGTACGTCAAGCGTCTGGACGGCCCGAACGTCAAGAAAGGCAAGAACAAGCGCGACCTCGCCGAGCAGCTGATTGCCGACATTCGTGCGTTCAAGTCGAAGCACGGCTGCGATCGGATGGTGATGATCTGGGTCGGCAGCACCGAGGTCTACATGAAGGAGACAGCGGCACACGCCACTGTGGCTTCCTTCGAAAAGGCTCTCGAGCAGAACGACGACACGATCCCGTCGAGCATGATCTACGCCTACGCAGCCATTCGCGAGGGGCTGCCATTCGCCAATGCGGCGCCCAACCTCACCGCTGACGTTCCGGCGATGCTGGAGCTCGCCGCGCGGATGAAGTCGCCGTTGGCGGGCAACGACATGAAGACAGGGCAGACCCTTATCAAGACGATCATCGCGCCCGGTCTCAAGGCCCGTCTGCTCGGTGTCAAAGGCTGGTACTCCACCAACATCCTCGGCAATCGCGATGGTGAAGTGCTCGACGATCCCGAGTCGTTCAAGACCAAGGAAGAGAGCAAGAAGTCGGCGCTCGAGTACATCTTCCAGCCGCACTTGTACCCGGAGCTCTATCAGGACCTCTGTCACGTCGTGCGTATCAACTACTACCCCCCGCGCGGTGACAACAAGGAAGGTTGGGACAACATCGATTTGATCGGATGGCTGGGCTATCCGATGCAGCTGAAGATCAACTTCCTCTGCCGCGACAGTATCCTGGCGGCGCCCATTGTGCTCGATTCGGTGCTGTTGCTCGATCTGGCCAAGCGCGCGGGGATGTCGGGGATTCAGGAGTGGCTCTCGTTCTACTTCAAGAGCCCGATGCATGCCCCCGAGGTCTACCCGGAACACGATCTGTTTATTCAGCTGATGAAGCTCAAGAACACGCTGCGCTATATGCAGGGTGAGGAGCTGATTACGCATCTCGGGCGGGAGTACTACGATTAACCAGCCGGCCGTTCTCGGCGGGCTTTTCATCGGGGTGCTGTCAGCCCTGCCGGTGGTGAACCTCGGCAACGCGTGTTGTTGCCTGTGGGTGATCTGCGGCGGGGTGCTCGGCGCCTATCTCGATCAACAGAACGATCCGCGCCCGATGACCACCGGGCGCGGCGCCTTCACCGGTCTTCTCTCCGGCATCATCGGTTCCTTTGTCTGGTTGATCGTCTCCATCGTGGTGAATGTCCTGATGGCGCCGCTCCAGCGACGGCTCGCCGACGACTTCGCGCGCAACGCACGCGACCTTCCTCCAGAAGTGCGAACGATGCTCGAGTCGTTCGGCGCGAATCCGACGATCGGCGTGGTGTTTGGCTTTATCGTGATGCTGTTCTGCGGCGCCATCTTCGCGACGCTCGGCGGGGTGCTCGGCGCGGCATTCTTCCGCAACGATGTTCCCCCCGCGCTTGGCGGACCGAGCGAGCCTCCGCCGCTTCCGCCGCAATAGCCGCGGAGGCTGAAGCCCGCGCTCTACCGCGTTGTATCCTGATCCGCCTATGGCTGACCAGAAGGCTCCACCAGAGATCGCAGACCTCCTGCAAGAGGATCGAACGTTTGCCCCCGCGGCATCCTTTCGCGCGCAGGCCAACGTACGAGACGAGGACGTCTACACACGCGCCGCGCGAGATCCCGAAGCGTTCTGGGCTGGCTTTGCCGAAGAGCTCGAGTGGTTCTCGCCCTGGTCGCGCGTGCTCGATTGGAAGCCGCCGCACGCGAAATGGTTCGTCGGCGGCACGATCAACGCCAGCGTCAACTGCGTCGATCGCCACGTGCGAGGACCGCGAAGGAACAAGGCTGCGCTCGTCTGGGAAGGTGAGCCTGGCGATCGCCGGACGCTGACCTACTTCGATCTGTATCGTCAGGTCAGTCAGTTCGCCAACGTGCTCAAGTCGCTCGGCGTGAAGCGAGGCGATCGCGTCGCGATCTATCTGCCTCTCATCCCCGAGCTCGCGATCGCCATGCTGGCGTGCGCGAGGATCGGCGCCATTCACTCCGTCGTCTTCGGTGGCTTCAGCTCGGAATCGCTCCGCGATCGCATCAACGACGCGCAGTGCACACTGCTCATCACCGCCGACGGAGGCTGGCGGCGTGGACAGGTGGTGCCGCTGAAGAAGATGGCCGACGAGGCGCTCACAGGCACCCCGTCGATTAAGAACGTCGTCATCGTCCAGCGACTGCACGGATCTCCTGTCGAAGTGCACGTCAAGGAAGGTCGCGATCACTGGTATCACCGCCTGATGCAGGACGCGCCCTACGTCTGCGAGCCCGAGAAGATGGATGCAGAGGACATGCTTTACATCCTCTACACGTCAGGCACGACAGGTAAGCCGAAAGGCATTGTCCACACGACGGGTGGATATCTGGTGGGCACGTATGCCACCACGAAGTGGGTCTTCGATCTCAAGGAAGACGACGTCTACTGGTGCACGGCCGACATCGGTTGGGTCACCGGCCACAGTTACGTCGTCTATGGTCCGCTGGCAAACGGCGCCACCGTCGTCATGTACGAGGGGGCGCCCGACTGGCCGGAGAAGGATCGTTTCTGGCGGATCATCGAGCGCTACGGCGTCACGATTTTCTATACGGCGCCTACCGCGATTCGCGCCTTTATGCGTTGGGGTACGAAGTGGCCGCAGGGGCGCGACATGAGCAGCCTGCGCCTGCTCGGTTCAGTCGGTGAGCCGATCAATCCGGAAGCGTGGGTCTGGTATCACCGCTACATTGGCGGCGAGCGATGCCCCGTCGTCGATACGTGGTGGCAGACGGAAACCGGCGCGATCATGATCACGCCGTTGCCCGGGATCACGACGACGAAGCCGGGCTCGGCGACGAAGCCGTTCCCTGGTATCACGGCCGAGATCAAGACTGACAAAGGCGACAACATCACGGGCGCCGGTGGCGGTCTGCTCGCGCTGACGAAGCCATGGCCGTCGATGCTGCGCGGCATCTATGGCGACCCGGACCGATACGTGAAGCAGTACTGGAGTCGTTGGACACCCGACGTGTACTTCACAGGCGATGGTGCGAAGCGGGACGCCGACGAATTCTTCTGGCTGCTCGGACGCGTGGACGATGTGCTGAACGTGGCTGGACATCGCATCGGCACGATGGAAGTCGAGAGCGCCCTTGTCGATCATCCACGAGTGGCCGAGGCTGCGGTTGTCGGCCGACCGCACGAGATCAAAGGGCAAGCGGTTGCGGCATTCGTCACGTTGAAGGAAGGCACGCAAGGCTCCGAAATTCTCGTTGGCGAGTTGAAAGACCACGTCGTCAAGAAGATCGGTGCGATCGCGAGACCCGACGATGTGATCTTCGCTGCCGATTTGCCAAAGACGCGTTCCGGCAAAATCATGCGACGCCTGTTGCGTGACATCGCCGAGGGAAAGACGCTCGGCGATACGACGACACTCGCCGATCCGGCCGTCGTCGCACGGCTGAAGGACCAGTACCAGGACGAGCATTAAGGCGGTACCCGCGGGTGCGTGGATCCCACGTTCGTCGAACTTATGTCTGCCGGGATCCGCACAACGGGCGCTCGAGCTAGGCTCGACTGTTCCTCGCGCCCGCTCGTTCAATCGCAGGGCAATCAACAACTTAGTCGTCATTCCCCGCTCCGTTCCGACGTTGGCGGGAAACATGAAACACCTCCGCGCGCCGGAGCGTGCCTCCGGTCGTCGGAGGTTTATGTGTCAGAGTTCCAGGCGGCCAGCGCGGATGCGAGCGCGCTCTCGGAAATCGATCACTTGTTTGCCTTGCTCGATGGCGTGAGCGTCTCCGCCGGGAGCGGTGAATGGAGTTCACGCATTCAGGGAATCTACGCCGACGGTCCGTATGTGTGGGTGCAGTTGTCGCTCGACGGTCATGGGGCGCAGAGCGTCATCCTGCGGCTGTCCAGGCCGACGACGGTCGACGAGATCATCCGTGCCCTGGAAGCGATCGAGATAGATTCAGCGCCCGTTGTCAGGATCTCTCGCCCATGATGAAGGCGCTGGCGACCGTCGTGCTTGCTGCTGTGGCAGGAACCGCGGTCGCGTCCGCGGGTTCGAGCAGCGCGCCGATGGCTGTGAGCGTGACCGTCGTGCGTTCGTGCTCAGTCGATACACGCGCCGATAATTCTGTGCCTGTAGTGCGTCTCACGTGCACGACCGGCGCACAGTCCACCGTCAAGGTGTCGGAGCCGGTGCAGCCGTCTCCGACCCTCGTCAATGAAGGCAGCACGACCCTCACGCTGAATTTCTAGCCGTCAGAAATTGATGACGGCGGTGACCGTATCTGAGAATGACCCTGCGCTGACGTCCTGTCCCGCAGTGACGCGACCGTAGACCGTCAGATTGACGTTGGTGTTGTTTGGCGGATTGGCGAGCGAATACACGGACGTTCCACTGGTTCCGTCGCCCCAGATGTTCGTGCGCGATGCATCGACGAATAAGTTGTAGGTCAACGATTCCGACCCCTTTTGCATCTGTCGCTGATTGAACGAAGCGCTCGCGCCCTGCGTCAGCCCGATCGTGATGTTGTGGGCGGAGCCGTTGCAGCGGTAGGTCACGGTGCCGGTGGAATCGGTCGGCGATCCATTGAACACGTTGTAGCTGCCGAAGTTCACGGATGTCGCCGAGATCGTACACGCCTGGGCGTGAGCGTCAGACGCGTACAAGGTGCCGATCACGAGTGCGATCAGAATCAGCAGGCGCTTGGTGTTCATTGCCCGCCTCCGCCTGTGCAGCGCACTTTGCCGAGATTGATGACGGTCTCGCTCGACGCTGGAATCTCAATCGTGAACGTGCAGCGGCCGGTGCGATTCTCCACGACCGCCGTGTAGGACCCCGCATGCAGGTTCTCGAAATAGAACGAGCCGTCATTGCCGACCGGAGATCCAAATGATCGGCCGTTCATGTTCGTGACCGTCAGCTCGCCGTAGACAAACGGACGATCGTCGGTGCCGAGGATCTTACCGAGCACACGCTGCACGCGCTGAACGTCGAAGACCGCCACAGCGCCGCCGCGATAGGGCGGCGCGAGCGTGAGGCCAACATCGGGCACCGCATACTGCAGCGGAATATCGCCGTCAGCGATATTCAGCACGTTGCCGTAGTACGGCTGAAGATCCGGAACCAGCAGGTCGCCGCGACGCCCGGTCTTGCCGATCTCCTGATGGCTTGCGAATGTGCGGACGCCCTCGACACCCGGCACACGGACCAGCGCGAAGCTGTCTTCGACCGGACGCGTCGCAAATACATTTCCGCCAATGCCGACGATGGCGCCCATCGTGCTGAGCGTTGTTGCTGACTCGCCGCCGATCGTTTCCTGGCGCAGCTCGTATCGTCCGTGTGCACCCTGATACTGCGCGACACCGTTCACGTTCGAGTTTGTTCCACCTTCCGCGCGGAACTGATAACCGTAGCCAACACCCACAGGCAGCGGCTGCTGTGCGTCCATCGTGACGCGATTACCACGCGAGTCGCGAACCTGAGCGACGGATGCCGAAGCGCGGCCGAACAGAACTGTCAGCCCGGCGTAGGCTTCCTTTCGCGGACCTCGCTCGTCGCGCACATACGTGACGCTGGCCATGAACTCGGCGCTGCGGCTCACGTGCACTGATGTGAGCAGGCTCGAACGATCGCGTGAGATGCCCTGATAGAGGCGGGTCTGCGCGTGTTGCAGTGAAACGCTGACTGCCCGAGCAAGCGCGACGCTCGCGAACACACTACCCTGACGTCGAGGATCTTCATTGATCGGGTTCGACGTGAGCGTCGCATATCGTGGACTGGCAAACATCAGCGAGCCGCCGGCGCTGACCGGGTGGCCCGTGTACGTGAACGACCCATACGCAGCAGAACCCCACTGCTCGCGCCGCCGGCTCAACGATCCGGATGTCTCGACCTGACCAAAGGGCAGCCGCAGATTCACTGATGGACCGCCGTTGAGCAGTCGGCCGGGATGCATCTCCATGCGACCACCGGCCGTGAAGGCATTTGTCACACCCACACGATGCCGGGCAAGCACGACTGGAGTGCGGTAGTCCCAATTCCTGTCGCCGACGCCGAAGCGACGGAAGCCGACGTTGTACTGATAATCCTGAACGCCCTTCGCGAGGGCGGTTGACGTGAGGTAGTAGGTCGACGACAGCTCGCGGGTCTGACCGAACGCGTCCCGGACAACGACCCGCGCATCGTTACGCCCCATCGTCAGCGGAAGATTTCGGATGTCGAGACGTCCCGGTGCAACGGTTTGCTGGCTGACAACCTGGTTGTTGACGTAGACCTCCATCACCGAAGGCACGGCGATCGGGGTTGAAAGCGATAACGTGGGGTAGCGGACGTAATAGGGATCGATGGCGAATTCCTTGGTGATGCTGAGCCCGCCGATCCAGGCATCCCCGCCGAGTGGTCCGCTATACGCGAAGCTGTCGCCAAGCGTCCATCGACGCATCTGACGCTGTTGATCGAGCGTGACGCTCGTCAGGCCACGCGTGACTGATTGCCGATTCGCCGACATTGAGTTGTAGAACGAGGCGCCACGTACGCTGGTCGCTGATTCAGCAAACAGATCGAACTGACGGTTGCTGTGCCAGTTTGCCGAATAGTTCACATAGCTCGAGGTGTCTTTGCGGTACACCAGATTGGCTGGGCGGCCACTCCATAGATCGCGCACGGTCTGGCCAAGCAGGTCGGGGCTGGCCGACAGTGTCAGCCGCAATTCGATTTCATCGACGGAGAATGCGACGCCAGGGGCGAGTGACTTGAGCGACACGAGTTCTTGTCCGCCCACGGTGTCCCGGGTCCCGCTGAAATTGCGCAGACCGGCGCTCTGCAGCGTCGCGACCGGCACCAACGCGTCGTGATCGCGCAGGACGACGAGAGACTCACCAGAGGGAACTCGATTGACGATCAGCTCGAGGACGGCCCGCTGATCCTGCGCAGCGGACCACCGTGGAAACAGCAGCAACGCAAACAGGCAGAGAGAGGCGAGTCGCGGCGTGATCAGCGTGGGCAGGCTCCGTTCGGCGTCTGCAGCTGCTCGTGCAGCTTTCCGGACGCGAACTGGATGTCCACCACGATGGATGTCACTTGCGCACATGCGTTCTTCGGAAATGCCATTTCGAATTCGCGCCGGCTTCCTGCCAGCACGTACCAACCTTCAAGATCACGATCGAAAGCTGGGTTCGAACCCGCCAATCCCCTCACTTTGATGGTCTGCGGCACGACGTGGACGGTGCCCGCGTTGGTCAGCGTGAACCGGAACGCGCCGTCCTGCTGCCGTAGATCGTTGAGCGTTGCCGTTGCGACTTCCTTTACGGGCCTCACAAAGATCGGAATGCCCATCTTCGTCAGCACGCGCACGCCGCTGCCGGCAGCCGTGCCGGCCGGAGGCAATTCCTCGACGAAGATGCGGTATGTCTTTTCGCGCGCCTCCTGCGTTGTCGCGCTGCCCACTCGCACCCGCCGCGTCTCGCTCGGTTTCAGCGTCAACAGCGTCGGAAAAAACACGATGTCCTCGGTCGGTTCGAGCCGCATCTCCCCCGAGGGACTCTGCGTCCACGCGAACACCGAGAGTTGAAACTGCAGGGTCTCGTTGCTCTCGTTCCGGAGTGTCAACAGCACGCTGCCGGAACGTCCCGAGAGAAAAATCTGGGTGGGGTCGACAGTGAAGGTCGCTGCTGCGGCGTCTTGCCCTCCCCACAACCACACCATCGTCAAGGCCGTGACGAGGAATCGGCCGACCCGGAGGCCGGCCGTCTCAGAGCGAGGTTGAGGGGCCGGTCTCCCAGTTGAAAATGCGTACTTCACACAACACGTATCGGCCGAAACGGATCACGGCTTCTGTTTAGAA
>JBKPRH010000159.1:0-9413 GCA_046765795.1 Acidobacteriota bacterium
GTATTGAGCAGCCGCTGGCGATAGTCGCGCAGGATGCCGACGAGCGACGCCAGGATGATGACGGAGAGGAACGTGAACCCGGCCAGGTTGAGACGATTGAGTCGCGTCGCGGTATCGAGCGCGGTGTTCAGAAGGACGCGGTCGATGATGAACCGCATGAACAGCGGCTCGGCCATCTGCAATCCGGTGCCGATCAGCGCGAGCACGAAGAGGGTGGCCACGCCGTAGCGGTGGGGCCAGAGCCAGCGCAAATACTCGCGGATATACTCGCGCCGTTTACCGCCGAGGAGCGCCGGCTTTTCTTCTTCGGACTGTCCGGTCTCCGCCTTCACGCCCTCGGCAATCGGCCGCTTTCCGCTGGCTTCGTCCGTACGGGCATCGAGGCGTCGGTCGCGGTAGTCGCGAACGAAGTGCTTGTAACGCTGTCGTGACGAGCGCGCGTGACGGTGACGTGGGTCGTGCGGCTTGCTCATTGGATTCAGGCGAGAGGCGCCATCAGTATAAAATCGCCCTTCTATATGACGCGTGCTTTTGTCTGTGCGGTGATACTTACCGCAGTCTCTGTGTGCCTGGCCGCCCAACAGGGCCAGCCGCAGATCGGCATTGCCCCTGTGACGCTGACTGCCGGTCCCTACTCGTTCGATACGGCCGAGCAGCACAAGTTGAAAGTCACCATCGTCGCCAGGGGTCTCGCGCATCCGTTCAGTCTGGCGTTCCTGCCTAACGGCGATGCGCTGGTGACCGAGCGTGGCGTGCGTGTGCGCGTCATTCGTGGCGCGACGGGTTCAATGGCCAAAGTGGACGCCGATCCCGTGGCGGGACTTCCGCAGATGCCGACCTTCCGGACCGGCGGCCTCCATGAGATCGCGCTGCACCCGAAGTTCGCGACCAACGGGTTGATGTATTTCACCTACAACAAGGCCGGAGAGGTCAGCCCCACGAATCCGCAGCAGCGGCAGAGTGCGATCGTGCTCGCGCGCGGTAAATTCGACGGGAAGACTCTGACAAACGTTCAGGATCTCTTCGTCGGCAATTGGAACAACGGCGCGAGCGGTTCGCGGCTGGCGTTTGGTCCTGACGGGTTCATTTACATCACGACCGGTGCGCCGTTCGGCGACCAGGCGCAAGACACCAACTCCGTGTATGGCAAGGTGCTGCGCTTGCGTGAGGACGGAACCGTGCCTCCGGATAATCCGTTTGTTGGCAAGACAGGATACCGGCCCGAGGTGTTTTCGATGGGCCATCGCGATCAGCTCGGTCTGACGATTCATCCGACAACCGGTGCCGTGCTGACCGCGGAGCACGGCCCGAACGGTGGCGACGAGGTGAACGTGATCCTTCCCGGCCGCAACTACGGATGGCCGAAATGGAGTTACGGTCGCACCTACGAAGGACCGCGCTGGTCCGAGACGCCGTTGGCCCCTGGCATCGAGCAACCGCTCATGTTGTGGATTCCTTCGATCGCGCCGACCGGACTGATGGTCTATACCGGCGATCGATTCCCATCGTGGAAAGGGAATCTGTTCGTGGGCAGCGCGCGACGCGGCGAGGTGCCGCGCACCGGCGGCCTCGAGCGTGTGGTGATCACTGACAAGATGGAGGAGTTACGTCGCGAAACGCTGCTGACCGAACTGCATCAGCGGATTCGCGATGTGCGGCAGGGTCCTGACGGCCTGATCTACGTCGTCACGGATGAAGATGATGGCGCGCTGTTGAGGCTCGAGCCCGAGCCAGGAGTATCTAAATGAGTACACGAATTCAGTGGTTGGCCGTTGCCATGGTGGTCATGACGCTGACCGCGGTTGCGTCGTTCCGCGTGTCGGCGCAGCAGAATCAGATGTCGTTCTTCGTCACCAGCGCGGGGTCGGGTAACGGCGCGAATCTCGGCGGACTGGCTGGCGCGGACAAAATCTGCCAGACCCTCGCTACTGCGGCAGGTGCGGGCAACCGCACGTGGCGCGCGTATCTCAGCGCATCGGCCGCAGCGGGTCAGCCGGCGGTCAACGCGAAAGATCGCATCGGCAAGGGGCCGTGGCGGAACGTCAAGGGCGTGGTGATCGCCAACAGCGTCGCGGAACTGCATTCCGACAAGAACAACCTCACCAAGCAAACCGCGCTCACTGAGAAGGGGACAGTCGTGAACGGCGTTGGCGACACGCCAAACCAGCACGACATCATCACCGGATCTCAGGACGACGGGACGCTCGCGATGAATCCAGCTGGCGACTCCACGTGCTCCAACTACACGTCGGCGACCGACGGCATGGGCTCCGCCCAGCTCGGACACGTCGATCGCATGGGCCGCGGCGCAACCGGTTCGTCCTGGAACAACGCGCATCCGTCACGCGGCTGCTCGCAGGCGAATCTCGTTGCCACGGGTGGTAACGGTTATCTGTACTGTTTCGCCGCGAATTAATGTTGTGGCCGGTCCGAAAGGACCGGCCCTACGAGAGGCTCACATGAATCGCATGCGTGCTCTGTTTGTCGTCGCTGTCCTCTTGCTCGTGCCCGCATCCGGCGCTCACGCGCAGTTGCTCGCGGCCAAGGACGGCCCGATCGTGTACGGCCATCACCATTTGGCGGTGTCCGAGGTCGCGGCCCACAAGAAGTTCTGGGTGGATACGCTTGGCGGCGTCGCGGTGACGATCGGGACGCAGAACCGGGAGATCATCAAATTCCCGAACGCGCTGCTGTTCATGAATCCGGGGATGCCGACAGGCGGGAGCCGGGGAAGCACGGTGAATCACATCGGCTTCTCCGTGCCCAACCTACGGCAGACCGTGGAGAAGCTGAAGGCGGGCGGCTACAAGATGGTCACGGCGAGTGAGGCACCGCCGACCGTGAAGGTCCAGGACGACATTGGTCTCACGAGCGGCGGGGATGTGTCGGGTATCGCGTACGTCATTGGTCCCGACGACATCAAGGTCGAGCTCGTCGAGATCAAGAAACAGACGATGCCGATCGTCAGTCACCACGTGCACTTCTTCAGCCAGAAGCCGGAAGAAGTGCAGGCGTGGTACGTGAAGATCTTTGGCTCGAAGCCGCGCGCTGCGGCGACAAACGGCATCATCGGATCCGATCTGCCAGGTATTGGCCTCAGCGTCTCACCGTCACAGACGCCGGTCGTGGGCACGCGTGGTCGCGTGATCGATCACATCGGGTTCGAAGTGAAAGGTCTCGAAGCCTTCGTCAAGAAGCTCGAGGCACAGGGCATCAAGCTGGATCGCCCGTACACACCGGTCCCGGCGCTCGGGATCTCGATTGCGTTCATCACAGATCCATGGGGAACGTATATCGAACTGACTGAAGGTCTCGACAAAGTGTCGTAGGTCACCGTACTGCGAAGGTCTTTTCGTCGATGAGCTGACCGTCCTCAGCTCGCAACTCGACCTTCCACGTGCCTGTGCTGGCGGCGCTCATGCGAGTCTGGCTGTACGTGCGGAAGCCGCTGGGATTCGCGCGGATGCGAAGCGGCACGCGCTGTTCAAGTTTTCCACCCCGATACCATCGATGCTCGATCGTGGTGTCACGTGGTGATGCCACGCGCGTGTAGAAATACATGACGCCCGGGGCTTGCGCGTTCGTCGCGGGCGCGCATGACCACGCACCGGTTCGCGTCAGGCTGCTGCACACCTCGGCGGTCAGCGCAGTGACTGCGGCTTTGGTCGTCGTCGGAGACGGCCGTTCCGGAACGGTGGGTTCGGGAGCTGTAGGCGCGGGGGACGGAGGCGCAACGCGCTCCGGCTCCGCCGGTGGCGTGGCGGCGGCTGTTACCGGAGCGGCGGGTTCAGGCTGGGGTGCAGGTGTTGATGCGGCCGGCGCCGGAGACGGGGCCGGCGCTGAAGTCGCGCTTGGTGTCGCGGATGGTGCCGACGCGACGCGTTCGCGCGACGAATTCGAGTTGATCAAATACCACCCAACCACAAGGAGCACGCCCAGCAGCGCCAGCACTGCTGCGATCGCCGGTGCGCGCGACGGCTCACCAATCGCTGCCGGCGCGCTAAGCGTCCTCGGTGCGACCGGCACCGCTGAGGGTGAGCGCAGCGGGAAGTCGTCAAGCGACGGCGGCGGGGCTGCCGACCGAGGCGATGGAGGAGCAGTGGCCTTCCTGGGCGCCGCAGGAGGTGTCTTCGGCGCAGGCGGTGGCGGTGGTGCCGGCCGTGGCGGCGGCACCGACGAAGCCGACGGTGTTTCTTTCGGTTCTTTGAAAAACGGTTCGTTCGGCGACGCGTCTTTCAAAGGGATGCCGCGCGCCGTGCAAAACTGCTCGAGGTTCTCTCGGCTCGTCGTGACGAATGGGTCGTTCGCCGGCAAGCTCGAGGTCGCGATGGCGTACGCGCGTCGATAACACCCTTCCGCGTCAGTCAGTTTGCCGTTGAGTTCACAGACGATCGCGAGGTTGTTGAGGATGTTGGCGACCTCGGGATGATTCGGCCCCGCGCTTGTTTCTTGTAGAGCCAGCGCCTGCCGCAGCAGCCGCTCGGCGGTGACATGGTCACCCCGCGTTTCAGCCTGCTCGACTCCCTGCACGATCGCCCGTAGATCGTTGACATTCGGCATCGCCACCGGTCCATTGTAAACGGTCATACTATGAGGCGCGCTGGCGCGCCCGCTCACTCGATGACGATGAACGCTGACGATCGCCTCGAGCTCTTCTTTTCGCAGTCGCTGGACGGCTTCTTTTTCATGATGATCGACGAGCCCGTGGTCTGGGACGACTCGATCGACAAGGAGCGCGTGCTCGACTACGTCTTCGAGCATCAGCGCGTCACAAAGGTGAACGACGCAATGCTCGCGCAGTACGGCGCGACGCGAGAGTCGTTCCTCGGGACCACGCCGGCGGATCTCTTCCGTCACGACCTGGCGCACGGCCGTCGCGTGTGGCGCGAGTTTTTCGACCGCGGACGCCTGCACGTCGAGACCGACGAGCGGCGCGTGGACGGGACGCCGATCAGGATCGAGGGTGACTACCTCTGCTTCTACGATGAGGCCGGGCGGATAACCGGCCATTTCGGCATTCAGCGCGATGTCACGGAACGTGAACGGGCCAGTCGCGCATTGCGTCAATACAACCGGCGCCTGCAGGTACTCCACGACATCCACCTGGACATTCTCGGCACGCGCTCGTCGCAGCAAATCGCCGAGGCGACACTGCGCCACGTGCAGGACCTGATTCCGTGCTGCCGCGCCAGCGTGGCTGTGTTCGATCTGCCGCTCGGTACGGGGACCATCATCGCTGCGTGGGCCGCGGGCGAGGCGGAAGGAGGGGCGCAGTCGGTTGATGGCGCGGTCGTGCCGATCGAAGCGTTCGGTGTGCGCGAGGAATTACAAGCGGGACTCGTCGGGAGCTTGCGCAGCCTGGGGCCGCATCATCTGGCCGACACGCTCGCGGCCAGCGGCTCGCCAACGATGCATGTGCCGTTGCTGGCCGACGCCGATCTGATCGGCGTCCTGAATGTGACTTCGTCTGAGACGCAGCCCTTCGATGAGCGCTCCATCGAGATCGCGCAGGAAGTGGCCAGCACGCTCGCCGTGGCGATCCGCCAGGCGCGGCTTCGTGAGCGGGTCGAGCGCTATGCGAACGAACTCGAGGATCGCGTCATCGCACGCACTGCGGATCTCGAACGCAGCGAGAATCGTCTGGCCGCCATCCTCAACGCGCTTCCCGATCTCGTGTTCGTCGTCAACGGCGAAGGCCGGTACGTCGAGATCCTGACGTCGCGTGAGGATCTGTTGTATCGCGCCGCCGAAGAGATGAAAGGGCAGCGCTTTCACGACATCCTGCCCGCGCCCGTCGCCGACGCGCATCTGCGACTGGTGCAGCAGACAATCGACACACACACCAGCCAGACGTTGGAGTACTCACTGCACGTGCTGGCCGGAGAGCGGTGGTTCGAAGGACGTACCGGACTTCTCGACGTGCTGGTGGACGGCCATCCAGCTGTGGCCTTCATGGCTCGCGACGTCACCGATCGCAAACGTGCCGAGGAACTCGAATCGCAAAACATCTACCTGCGTGAAGAGATCAGCGTTGAGCGCAGCTACGGCGAGGTGGTCGGCGAATCGCCGGCAATGCGCAAGGTGTTCAAGGCGATCGGGATGGTGGCCGACACCGAGTCCACAGTGCTCGTGCTCGGTGAAACCGGAACCGGGAAAGAGCTGACCGCGCGAGCCATTCACAACCTCAGTCGCCGCCGGAATGGTGTGATGGTGAAGGTGAACTGCGCGGCACTGCCGGCGAGCCTGGCCGAAAGCGAGCTGTTCGGTCACGAGCGTGGCGCGTTCACGGGCGCGGTCCAGCAGAAGAAGGGCCGCTTCGAGTTGGCGCACAACGGAACGATCTTTCTCGACGAAGTCGGTGAGCTGTCTGCGGAAGTGCAGGTGAAGCTGCTCCGCGTCCTGCAGGAGCAGGAGTTCGAACGGCTCGGCAGCACGCGACCGACCAAAGTCAACGTGCGGGTGATTGCGGCGACGAACCGCAACCTCGAAGAAGAAGTCGCACTCGGCCGCTTCAGGTCGGACCTCTTCTATCGCCTCAATATCTTCCCGATCCATCTGCCGGCGCTCCGCGAGCGCAAGCCTGACGTGCCGCTACTCGCGACGCACTTCGCGATTGATTTCGCACGCCGGATGGGCAAACCGGTGCGCGGCATCGAAGCGAATGCGATGGCGCGATTGACGACGTACGAGTGGCCGGGCAATGTGAGAGAGCTGGCCAACGTCCTCGAACGCGCGGTGATTCTGTGTGACGGCCCGACGATCCTCGAGGCCCACCTCGGCGTGATCGGTCGAGACCGTCGCGAAGGTGGTGCGTTTCCGACGCTCGAGGAAGTCGAGCGGCAGCACATCATCCGCGCGCTCTCCGAGACCGGCGGTGTGCTGGCCGGACCGCAGGGCGCCGCGAAACTACTCGGGATGCGTCGATCGACTGTCTGGTCGCGCATGAAAAAGCTCGGGATTCAGCCCATTCACGACTGACGGTCCGGCCGAGGGCCGTGCCCTCCGCCGGGCCCACGGCTTCGTCCAGGGCTGAGCACAGGGCTCGGCCCAGGGCTTGGCGCAGGGCGGTGCCGATATTTCGGTACAGCTGCTGATATTCACGCACCGCCTCGTTTCAGCATCCCCGCGGTTCGCTCTCTCCTACTTCGTTCCAATTAGTTGATCCCACGCCGCTTGCCGGCTTGATCTACCGACAACTCGCCGGCTGGCACACGCATCGCTCTCCCTTCCGCCGTGCCGCATTCCTTGACCTGAATCAGGCGAGGTGAGCAAGGCACGAAAGCGAGAAGAGTCCATGTTCACGCGAAGGCAAGCGATCCGCTGGGCGGAGTTGTGGCTGTCGTGTTGGAACCAAGGCGACTACGAGACGCTGCTCGCGCTCTATCGCGACACGTCGCGGTTTGGTGCTCGATCTGGCGAATCGCTCCTCTCCCACGACAACAAGATCGAGGCGCTCAAGCGCCACTGGGCCGCCGTGCCCTTTGGCATCCATTCCGTTCGCGGCGAACTCGAGCGCGTGGCGTGGGATCCCGAAACGCGCGAACTGACCATCGTCTACGCGACCGATCTCGGTGGCGTGCGCCTCTATGGCTGCGACCTGGTCACGCTCGATATCGAGGGTCACGTGGTACTCGGCGAACCGTGTGTGGGCTGCGTGGTCGATGAACCCGCCCGCGAGGATCACGCGCTCGTGCACGCGATCAGATTTGCAGAAGGAGGACGGTAATGCGATTCCCAACAGTGAAGCGGCTGGCTCGAGGTCTGTTGATCGGAGCCAGTCTGACCGGTGTCGTGCTGATGACAGCTGGGACATCGGCAGAGACGGTGACCTCGCAAGAGACCGCGCGCTCGTTGCGCCATACGCTCGAACGGCTGCCGTACTACGGCGTGTTCGACTACATGTCGTTCCACGTCGAACGCGGTGTGGTGACGCTCAACGGTTATGCCATCAGCGGCAGCCTACGCTACGCCGCGGAGACGGCGGCCAAGCGAACCTCGGGCGTCGATGAAGTGGCCAATCGTCTCGAGGTGCTGCCGGCCTCGCAAGAGGATGACCGCATCCGATGGGCAACGTTCTATCGCGTCTACACGGATGCGTTCCTCTCGAAGTACGCATCAGGTGGCGACATTACCGTGCGTCGCGAGATCCACCAGGCACGCCAATGGGGATTCGCGTATCAGCCACTCGGCCTCTACTCGATTCACATCGTCGTGCGTCATGGACAGACGACGCTCTACGGCGTCGTTGACAGCGATGCAGACCGGCAGATTGCGGAAGTGAGGGCGCGCGAGGTGTTCGGCGTCTTCGGAGTGGACAACGAAATCGTCGTGGCCAAGAAGGTTGCGAAGAAGTAAATGCGCGCGAGGGGAGTAGTGACATGTTGAGGTTGACCTCGGTGAGGCGAGCGTTCTTCGTGGTGGCCGCTATCGGGTTGTGCGGCGTCTCCGTCGCGGGCGCACCGGAACCACCAGCTCGCACGACCGACGCACTTGCACCCGAGCTGAGCGGCCTGGGGACGCTGCACGTGCCTGTCTCAACGGCAACGCCGCGGGCCCAGCGATTTTTCGATCAGGGCATGCGGCTGTTGTATGCGTTCAATCACGCTGAATCGATCCGCGCGTTCCGTGAGGCCGCGCGGCTCGATCCGTCGCTGGCGATGGCCTATTGGGGCCAGGCGCTGGCGCTCGGTCCGAATCTCAATGCGCCGATGACCGCCGACAACGGTCGCGCGGCGTACGCAGCGATCCAGGCCGCGCGTGTCGCGGCACCGCGAGTCACTCCCCGCGAGCGGTCGCTGATCGAGGCACTGGCGTTTCGCTACGCGCCTGAAGGCGCGGGCGATCGGCCGGCACTGGATCGCGCGTATGCCGTCGCCATGCAGAAGGTGGCCGGGCAGTATCCCGACGACCCTGACATCCAGACGGTGTACGCCGACGCGGCGATGAACACGATGCCGTGGGACTACTGGCAGAAAGATGGCACCGCGAAGCCGGAGACGGCGCGTATCCTCGAGACGCTCGAGCGGACGATCGCGCGCTATCCCAGTCATGCCGGTGCACTGCACTACCACATTCACCTGGTCGAAGCGTCGAACGATCCCGATCGCGCCGAGCAGAGTGCGGATCGATTGGGTTCGTTGATGCCGGCCGCCGGCCATATGGTCCACATGCCGGCGCACATCTACATTCGCGTCGGTCGATATGCCGACGCTGCGGCGGCGAACGAACGGGCGATTCTGGCTGACGAGGACTACCTCACGCAGTGTCAGGCGCAAGGTCTGTATCCGGTCAGCTATTACCCGCACAACCTGCACTTCCTGTGGGCGGCGGCCACATTCGAAGGCCGCGGTGAGGTCGCCGTTGACGCGGCTCGCAAGGTCGCGGCGAAGGTTCCACACCACCACGCAGGAGCG
>JBKPRH010000160.1:0-27593 GCA_046765795.1 Acidobacteriota bacterium
GCGTCAGCACGATGAGACGCAGCATCGCCTCGACGAGCTCAATCCACCGCAGCCGGACGCACCGGAACCCGCGCCCGTCGAATCTCCGGCCCCAACATCGTCGGGTAATGAATCGATCGGCGCGGTGCGCGAGGTCGTCCATCCGTGGGCGTGACGCAAGTCACGGCATCCGAGCGCGACCGGCGCACGGCCGCCGTTGGCGCACGACACCTGGACGCGCGCCACGTCGTCCTTGTGGCGACATCCGTTGTCGCGGTCTTTGCGATCGCGTTGTCGCTCATCGGACGAGGAGCCGCTGACGCGTTCACGAACAGATCACGTGTGGGGCCGGTCCTTTTGGACCGGCCGCTCAACCTGAACGCCATCACGAAGGCGGAAGATCTCCTGCCGGTTCTCTCTACCGCACTTCCCGACGCAGACCAGCGCCGCACCGCAGCGACGCAGCTCTCGCAGTTCATCCTCACGCGGCGTGAGGGCGGCGAGACATTGCCCAATGTCGGCGCGCTGCTGGACGTGAAAGACGGCGTGACTGGCCGGACGATCCTCACGCGTGGCGAACTCGCGGTCATCAAGCCCCTCGCGGTGGTCCGAACAGCGGAGGCACACCAGCAACTCGTCGTGCGATGGGGCGCGATCTACCTGGCCAGCGTTTGGTTCGTCGTGTTGTTCTGGTGGGCGCTCGGCATGCGCGGCGACGTGCAACTACTCGCTGCCGCTCATCTCCTCACCGCACTTGGCTTCGCAGCACTCGTCAGCCGCCAGGATCCGCTGCGCGATACGACGCTGTTCGTCAGGCACGTTCAGCTGACCGCTGCAGGGTTGTTCTGTTTCGCGCTCGTCTCCGCAACAGACCTCAGACGACTGGCGCGCGCCAGCTTCAGCTATTTGCCATTGGCCGGTGCCCTGGCGCTGTCAGTCGCCTTGATCGTGCTCGGCGGGGGCCCCACAGGCAGCAACGCCAAGGTCAATCTCGGGCCGTTACAGCCGGTGGAATTCATTCGCTTGTTCCTCGCGCTATTCCTCGCCGGCTACTTCGCGAAGCGATGGGATCTTCTGCGACAGGTTCGCGGGCGACGCGTACGTGCGTTCGATGTACCGGCGTGGATGGACGTGCCTCGCGCGGAGTACCTGCTTCCGGTGCTCGGCGGCGTCGGCATCGCCCTGCTCTTCTTCTTCCTGCAACGAGATCTTGGCCCCGCGCTGTTTCTGTCCTGCGTGTTTCTCCTAACCTATGCGCTGGCCCGCAATCGCGCTGGTCTTGCGATCGCGGGTTTCGCGGTACTCATTGCCGGCTTCTACATCGGCTACACCCTCAACATCTCCTCGACGCTGACCGCGCGAGTCGCGATGTGGCGATCGTTGTGGGATAACGGCGCACGCGGCGGCGAGCAGATCGCGCAGGCGATCTGGGGACTTGCAACGGGCGGCGTGTTCGGCACCGGCCTCGGCCTCGGCAACACGAGTTATGTGCCAGCGGGATATACCGACCTGATGCTGGCGGCGATCGGTGAAGAGCTCGGTTTCGCCGGTCTGCTGGCGGTCGCTGGTCTCTTTGTCATCATCACAGCGCGGGGATTCGACATCGCACGGCGCGTGCCTGACGACTACAGCTTCTTCCTCGCCAGCGTCATCACCCTGTTCCTGACCCTGCCGGTTCTCGTGATGGGCGCAGGCATGCTCGGTCTCGTGCCGTTGACCGGCGTCGTCACACCGTTCCTCAGCTTCGGCGGCTCGGCGATGGTGGCCAACTTCGTCGCGCTCGGTATCCTGACCGCGATTCGGAGGCAGTCCACCATCGTGCGACACGTCCGTTCGGACGTAGGGCACGTCCTTTCGGACGTGCCGATCACCGAACCCTTTCGCAAAGGTGTCGGGCGCATCGTGATTGGATTCAGCGCTGCAGCAGTCATCATCCTGATTGCGCTGTTTGACGTGCAGGTGGTTCGTGCCGATGCGTTCGTCGCACGACCGCATGTGGGCGTGCAAGCCGATGGCGTGCGCCGTTACCAGTACAACGAACGCTTGACCGACGTTCTCGCGACGATCCCGCGCGGAACTGTTTTCGATCGCCGCGGCTTGCCGCTTGCGACGGGCGATCCGGCGGTCGCAAAACGCGCGAGCGACGCGTACAAGAAGGCGGGCGTGGAGATCACCGGTTGTCCGGCTCAAGCCGGACACTACATCGACCAACGTTGCTACCCACTCGGCGGCGCCGCGTTCCATCTGCTCGGCGACGTACGCGATGCGCGGAACTGGGCTGCGACCAATACCGCCTACGTGGAACGTGACTCACAGGACCATCTGCGTGGGTTCGACGATCACGCCACGACCGTCAAGCTGCCCGATGCTTCGGGACATTCCGTCCAGACAACACGGCGTGACTTCAGCGAGCTGGTGCCGTTACTTCGCCACCGCTTCTCACCGAATCACGCCGAGGTGAAAGCGTTCTTGAACCGCACCCGCGATGTGCGGCTCACGATCGATGCGCCTCTGCAGGCCACGGTTGCGCGCATCCTGGCAACGTATGCGGAGCGTTCGGCCACGGGACATGCGGCGGCGGTGGTCATCGACCCGGACACCGGCGAGTTGCTCGCGGTCGGCAGCTATCCATTTCCGGCTGTCACAGCCGAATCACACCTCCGAGACGAGGAGGAAGAGCACGAGACGCTGATCGATCGCGCGCGCTTCGGACTCTATCCGCCCGGATCCACATTCAAACTGGTGACGGCGACGGCAGCCCTTCGGCAGAGCCCGGCGTTTCGCGACTCCACATTTATGTGCTCGCTGCAGCCGAACGGCCGCGTCGGCGCACAGGTCGCCGGGACTCTCGTGCGCGACGATGTACTCGACGAGCATCCGCATGGGCGGATCGATATGCACGAGGGCCTGGTGCATTCGTGCAATGCCTACTTCGCGCAGCTCGCGGTGAGTGTCGGTCCTGCTCCACTGCTCGACACTGCACACCTCCTGGGGATCTCGGTCGCCCGAGACGACTCGGTCGCGCGTCTGCGCGCCACGTTGCCCCAGGCCGGGTACGGCCAGGGCGATGTCGTCGCATCGCCGCTTCGGATGGCGCGTGTGGCGGCTGCGATTGCGAGTGGCGGTGTGCTCCGCGACACCTCCGTTGAAAAGACCGCGACGACGCGCGCAGCGACGCCGCACGTGCTGATGAGCCCCGATGCGGCAGCCACCCTCGGGCGATACATGCGTGACTCGGTGCTCACAGGCACCGGTCGCCGCTTGCGTGAGCATCCGTGGCGTATCGCAGGAAAGACCGGCACCGCCGAAGTACACGGCGCTCAGTCGCATGCCTGGTTCGTTGGATACGCGCCGTACGGTCCGGCCGAGAAGCGCATCGCGTTTGCGGTGCTGATCGAGAACGCCGGCTACGGCGGAGCAGCAGCGGCACCAGCCGCTGGCGAAATCGTCACCGCTGCAGCACAGAGCGGGCTGGTCAAATAGGTCCTTGGTCCTTGGTGCTGTGGCCTTGGTCCGTCGTTAGCCCTCTGGTCCGAGTCCGTCGGACGAAAAGGACCAAGCGCCGAGAACCAGGGACGGACCAAGGACCAGGTACGGACCAAGCACCAAGCACTAAGGACCATGAACTGACAACGCTATGGACATAATCGCCAAGGCACGACAACTCGAATCGAGACTCGCGCGCACAGTCGATCGCGCCGCGCAGCAGTGGTCGAAGTCAGGTCCACGAGGACCACTCGAAATCGTTCACGGCATCCTCGAGGCCGTCGAGGAGCGCATCGAGCCCGCGGGACGCGGCACGCACGTGTTCCCCTTCAACAAGATCAAGGCGACCATCGTCGCTGTCTCACCAGACGCCCGCGCTCGTCTCTCAGCGGTGCTGGACGGACACCCCTCGTTTCAGGAGCGCATCATCGCCACGCTTCGCGCCGCCGGCTGCGACGTGCCGAATCTCCAGGTGCGCGTGTCGTATGTGGGGCAGGCTGATCCGGCATGGACCACTCCCGAGTTTCACGTGGACTTCAGTCGCGGCGCCGTTCAGGAACTGCCGTCCTCCGTTCCGTCAGTCGTTCATGAGATCACGCTGACGGTGGTCAGCGGCTCCGCGGAGAAGCCTGAGTACGCATTGACCCTCGATTGCATAAACCTCGGACGATGCGCCGAGGTGCGCGATCGCCGCAATCGGTTGCTGCGCACGAATCACGTCGCGTTCAGCGATGGCGCTGGCCCGATCAACGAGACCGTCTCGCGCGCGCACGCCCACATCGATTGCGCAGAGAACGGTGAATATCGGCTGTTCGACGATCGCAGCGGACACGGCACGTCGATCGTGCGGATCGGCAGAACGATCAACGTGCCCTCCGGATCACGGGGTGTTCGCCTTCAGTCTGGCGACGAGATCGTGCTGGGCGAAGCGCGTCTACGGATGAAGACCACGTCTTAACGCGAGGATGGCATGATGCGACCACCGACCGCGAGCGAGATATCCGTGATCCGATGGTTCGCCGAGCGCACGGACGAATCCCATCGTCAATCGTTGCTAGTCGACCTGGCGAAGGCCACCGTTGAAGAGATCCGCGACGAGCAATTGGCGCTACGTTTCGAAATCGACGGTTACAGCCCGCCAACCGACCGCTATGAGCGCGCACTGCCAATCCACGCAGCCGTGCTCGACGCGGATGGTGCGACCTTGGATGTTGAGCTCCTTACAGATCAAAATGGACGACTCGCAGGACTTGATGTGTTCCGCTATGAGGAGGGCCCAGTTCGTGGCCCAGATTGGACGACGTTGCGAATTCGCCGGCCGGATGAAGTGGTTCAGCTCAACGGTCCCGATGATCCATTGAAGATTCGGAAGATCTTCTAGCTGCGATGATGGACATACGACGTCTGTTTCTCGTCTCGCTCGTCGTCAGTGGGATCGCGTGGACACTTTCCGTCGCCGCACAATCCAACGACGTCCAGCCGAGCCACCCTGCGATTCAGTATTCGCGACCCTCGAACGATTCTGTTCGCGTCCTGCTGCGTCGCCCTGACGGCATATCGCGGCTGACAAGCGAAGGACCGTCCGGCTATCTGCGCTCGATCCTGAACGCACTCGACGTCCCCGTCTCGTCGCAGATCATGGTGTTCTCAAAGGGCAGCGTCCAGAGCGCCATCATCGGCGCGAACAATCCACGTGCCCTGTACTTCAACGACTCGGTCGTCGTGGGTTGGGTGCGAGGTGGCTTCGTCGAGATTGCCGCGCAGGATCCGGAACAGGGCACCGTCTTTTATCGGGCGCATGCCGGCTTGCTCGGAGGCTTGTCTATCGAGCGCGATAACACCTGCCTGTCCTGCCACAACAGTCATCGAACCGCGGGTGTGCCGGGCATGATCGAACCGATGGGTCAGACTCGCCCGCTTGAACGTCGATGGGGCGGTTGGTTTGTCACCGGGAGTCTCGGAACCATCCAGCATTTCGGCAACGTGGACGTGGCCAAGCTGACCTCGGGCGATGCTCCGCCTGCGACGACGACCCTGATGTCTCTTGAAAAAACCTTTGACACCCGCGGATATCTCGCTCCGTACAGCGACATCGCAGCGCTCATGGTCTTTGAACACCAGATGCAGATGACCAATCTGCTGACTCTATTGAGCTGGGAGACGCGGGTCGCTGTGCACGACAAGCGCTCCGTCGCCGCATCCAGCGCCTTTCGAGATCGGGTCGCAGCGGTCGTGGACTATATGTTGTTTGTTGATGAAGCGCCCATCGCTTCGAGGATCCAAGGTACCTCCGGTTTCGCGGCGTACTTCAGTGAACGTGGGCCGCGCGATTCGAAGGGACGGTCGTTGCGACAGCTCGATCTCAGCACACGTCTGCTGCGGCACCCGTGCAGCTACATGATCTACTCCGCTCAGTTCGAGAAGCTCCCGCCGGAA
Organism: Acidobacteriota bacterium; assembly: GCA_046765795.1. GTDB lineage: Bacteria > Acidobacteriota > Vicinamibacteria > Vicinamibacterales > UBA2999 > Gp6-AA40. The sequence goes on from JBKPRH010000160.1 coordinate 5,902, forward strand.
GCCAAGGTCGCCGTTTACGAACGACTGTGGACGATCCTCTCAGGGAAGGATAAAGACACCCGCTACACACACCTATCGGCCGCCGATCGACGTGCCGTTCTCGAGATCCTGCGCGAGACGAAACCGGATCTCCCCAAGTATTTCAGCGCATAAGCGACCATCCTTCCTTCTCGATCAGCGCCTGCACGCGATCTCGGATCTCGTCGCGGATCTCGCGCACTCTCTCGATCGGTTTGCCCTTCGGATCCTCGAGCGGCCAGTCGTCGCGTTTTGCTCCGGGGACATAGGGACACTCGTCGCCGCATCCCATCGTCACGAGGAACTGCGCGCGCTGCGCAACCTCGGGAGTCAACCTCATTGTCGATGCGTCGGCGAGATCGACACCGGCCTCGCGCATGGCGGTGATCACCTCGGGATGCACACGTGGACCGGGATCGGTCCCCGCCGAGATCGCACGCGCTTGTGATGGATCCGTGAGTGCGTTGAACCACGCAGCCGCCATCTGCGATCGGCCGGCGTTGTGCACGCACGCAAACAAGACGGTCTTCATCGACGTATGGGTTCCGACCGTGGCATCACGATGTCCGGCGCCGTCTGGGGCAAGGCCGGCACAAGCCATCGAAAAAGGAAAGTCGCCGCCATTGCGCCGACAAACTGTGCCAGAACGAACCCTGGAACATCGATCGGTCGAATGCCGGCGAATGTATCGGATAGCGCGCGCGCCAACGTCACCGCCGGATTGGCAAATGAGGTTGATGCGGTGAACCAGTACGCCGCGGTGATGTAGGCGCCGACCGCGAATGGAACGGCCGAAGAACGGCGGCGGGAACACCCCCAGATCACGGCCACCAGCCCAAAGGTGGCAACGAACTCGCTGAACATCTGGGCCGGCCCGCTTCGTGCGTGACGCGAGAGCATCAACAGGGGTTGCTCGAACATCGCATGCGCCATCCAGACGCCGAGCACAGCGCCGATGCATTGTGCGATCGCGTAACCCGGCACATCGCGCCACGCGAGGCCGCCTTGTGACGCATCCGCCAGCGTGACGGCTGGATTGAAATGTGCTCCGGACACGGAGCCGAACGCGAGGATCAACGCGACCAGCGCCGCGCCGGTCGCAATCGTGTTGGCGAGCAGCGCAATGGCCTGATTTCCGCCCGACAGTTGGTCCGCCATAATGCCGGACCCAACCACGGCGGCAAGCAGCATCGCTGTGCCTGTGGCTTCGGCAACGATCCGGCGGCTCAGGCTCGCGTTCATCGCGTTTACGAGAGCGGCTTTCGCATCACCACGGCGGACGCTGGACACGCCGACTGAAATTCAACGGACGCTTGCACCGAGGCCGGAACATCGTCGCGGACGATGGGCTCGAAACCGAGTTTCGGAAAGAACTTCTCCGCGGTTGTCGTCAGCAGGAATGCAGTGTGGGTGCCTCGGTCCTTGGCGATGCGCAGCGCGGCTTCACTCAAACGATGTCCAAGCCCCTGGCCCTGAACGACGGGATCGACCACCACCGAGCGCAAGAGCGCACCGTCCGCGTACAGTTCAACAGCGGCTGCTCCGACCACTTCACTCCCCTTCCTGGCAACGACCATCGTCGAGACGTGCTCGTCGACGCCGTCAAGGGGAAGGTGCTGTGACTCGAGGAGACGACGGACCGCCGGCAGGTCGCGTGCCTCTGCGAAGTGAATCTCCATTCCGGCCTCACCCTCGAGGAGCGCAGCACGCACCACCGGCCGACGTGTTCAAGACATATAACTGACCAAAGGCTCGCTGGAATTGTTTTCGATCCTCGGTCGTGGTTCGAACGCCGGTCAATGCCTCGACCGCGGCGTTCACGACGGTCTGCACGGCGGGGTCCAAAGAGCGGGCAACCTGGTAGTGCATCCAGACGCCATCACGGCGCACGTCAACTAACCCTGCCCGCCGGAGATACGCGAGGTGCCGCGACACAGTGGGCTGCGGCAACGCGAGGCTGTCATGCAGGTGGCAGACGCACACTTCGTTGCTTCCCAGCAGCGCGAGAATCCGCAGGCGCGTCTTGTCCGCCAATGCCTTAAACGCTGACTCGAGCTGGTCGATCGCCGGCGGGGGTTTCGTTCCGGTTCGCTTCATATATTCGCCTTGACATATATACCACGGCGTCTATATATTCGCCTAGACGAATATTAGGAGTATCGCCATGGACTCGATCAAAGACGTCGTTCAACAGAAGTATGGGCAGGCCGCCATCCACGCTCGGGCCGGCCACAAGGCGGATTGCGGATGTAGTACATCGTGCTGCAGCACGATCACGTCGGACCTCTACAACGAGAGTCAGGCGGCGGCAATCCCCGAGAAAGCCATGCTCGCGTCGCTCGGCTGCGGGAATCCCACAGCGCTCGCCGAACTGAAACCCGGTGAAGTCGTCCTGGACCTGGGCTCCGGAGGCGGCATCGACGTGCTGCTCTCGGCGAGACGCGTCGGACCGGCTGGAAAAGCCTACGGCCTCGATATGACGGACGAAATGCTCACGCTCGCGCGGGAGAACCAGAGGAACGCAGGGCTGACGAACGTCGAGTTTCTGAAGGGAGAAATCGAACACATTCCCCTGCCGGACAACTCGGTGGACGTCATCATTTCGAACTGCGTCATCAACCTGTCTGCCGACAAGGGCCGTGCAATCGCCGAGGCCTTCCGCGTGCTGAAACCAGGCGGTCGTTTCGCGGTATCGGACATCGTTGTGAGAGGCGACTCGGTGCCTGAGTCCCTTCGACGCAGCATGGAGCTATGGGTTGGGTGCATCGCTGGCGCCCTGGAGGAACGCGACTACCGTGAGAAGCTGACGCACGCAGGATTCGAAAGCATCGACGTCGAGCCGACGCGTGTGTACAGCTCCGACGACACCCGGCAGTTCCTCGACGAGGCCGGATTGTCGGATCCATCTGCGCTCGCGCAGATCGACGGACGCTTCATGAGCGCATTCGTGCGCGCGAAGAAGCCAGTGGCGACTGCAAAGAGTTGCTGCGCCTCGGCCTGCTGCGCTTAAGCCGCGTCAATACGACACGGCGACTGCGGCATGTCACATTTCAAAGCCCTCTGCCGTCTCACTGTTGAGAGGAGGGTGAGATGGATCCTTACGGGCTGACTCCGGAGCGAATGGTGGCCAGCACGGCTGCCGTGATAGCGCTGAGTGCCGTGATTGTCGGGGGCCTGGCCCTGGCGCGCGCCCGTCGGGTCGGCACCGGCAACGGGCGACGCGGCGCCATCGTGGCCCTGGTGCTGGCGCCGATCGGTCTGGCCATCGGTGCTGTAGTCGTGGCGACCGCCGACGGCGGTCTTGGCACCGGCAACGGATTCGGTGGAGGAATCGTAGCCATGATGGTCGGTCTGATCGGCATGGCCCTCGGCGGGCTGGCCCTCACCCGCGCACGCCGTACCGGTTGACTTGCGCGGACAATGCGGGGTGATGGGTATCCAACTCAGTGAACACGATGTCTGATCCGGCCGAGACCTTCGAGCCGTACCGCCGACATCTGCTCGGTCTTGCGTACCGCATGCTGGGGTCGATGGCTGATTCCGAAGACGCGGTGCAAGAGACGTACTTGCGTTGGCACAAGGCCGACCGCAACAGCGTGTCGAACGCGAGAGCATTTCTCATGACCGCGACATCGCGGATTTGTCTCGACATGCTGACGTCGGCGCGAGCACGGCACGAGGAGTACGTCGGTCCCTGGCTGCCGGAGCCGGTTCTAGACACCGCAGCGCTCGCACCCGACAGCCGAACGGATCTTGCCGAGGACCTGTCCGTTGCGCTGCTCATGACCCTCGACCGGTTGTCGCCGCTCGAGCGGGCTGCGTTTCTGCTGCACGACGTGTTCGATTTCTCCTTTAGCGAGGTGGCCGCCGCATTGGAGCGGAGCGAGGCCGCATGCCGGCAGCTTGCTGCTCGCGCACGTGCGCACGTGCGCGACGTTCGACCGCGTGGCGTAAACCCACGCATGGGACGTTCGAACGAGATCGACAGGAAACATGCCGAGCTCTTATCAGCATTCGCCGCGGCTATCCAGTCAGGCGATCTCAATAGGCTGAAGCAACTGCTCGCACGCGACGTACGCGTCGTGACGGACGGCGGCGGCAAGGTACGGGCGGCGCTGAACGTGGTCGAGGGCGGCGATCGTGCGGCTCAGTTCCTGATCGAAGTTACCCGCAAACGTCCGGGTCAGTGGTGGCGCGACGACTTCACGACGCGTTTGGGCATCATCAATGGGTTGCCCGGCGTCATCGTAGAAGCACCCAAGGGCGTCGTGCAGACCACCGCCTTCGAGATCGAGAACGACGTCATCCGCGCGCTGTACGTGGTCCGCAATCCGGACAAACTGCGGCACTTGGCGACAGCGCAATAGTCGCGATCTGAGTCGTTATTCCACTCGCAGCGCCTTGAGCGGGTCGATTCGGCTGGCGCGCCACGCTGGGATCGACACCGCGATCAATGCCACAAGGCTCAGAAGGATCGGAATCGACACGAACACCGTCGGATCGTTGGCAGGCACGCCGAACAGCAGCCCTCGAATCGTCTGCGCGAGACCGAGCGCGCCGACGATGCCGATGCCGACGCCGATCGCCGCAAGGCGCATCCCCTGACCCACCACCATCCTTGCGATACCGAAGCCATCCGCGCCGAGCGCAAGGCGCACGCCAATCTCTCGCGAACGTAGCTGCACCCACTGGGTGACTAGCGCATACACCCCGATGGCTGCCAGGCCGAGTGCGCAGAATCCGAATGCAGTCATGAGCCACGTATTGAATCGGGTGCGAGCGGTTGACTCGGTCACGACGTCCGTCAGTGCCCGAATCCGTGTGACCGGAAGTTGTCCAACGCTTGATTCGAGCGCTGACTTGATGGGGCCACTGAGACGATGGGGATCCGTCGCCGTTCGTGCGATCCAAACGAGCGGCAGCAACTTCACGTTCACAACCGTCACGCCATCTGGCTCCTGCGCCATCGGCACGTACATCGCCGGCCTCGCCGCGTCTCGCAACCCGGTGTCGCGAACGTTCCCGACGATGCCGATGATTCGGCGAACAGGTTCCTGATCGTAGGCGGGCCGCATGCCGCGTCCGATGATCAGTTGATCGTTCAGCGGATCTTCGGTTGGCCAATATCGACGAGCCATCGCCTCATTGATGATCACGACACCCGGCGCACTCGCATCGTCCGCGAACGTGAAGTCGCGGCCCTTGAGCATCGGGATGCCAAAGACATCGAAGTACCCCGGGGAGACGAAGGTCCATCCCCCGAACCCGTGGAACGCCATTTGTCCAAATTGCGTCAGCCCCTCACCGCTTCGACTGGCGATGACGAACGGGAGCTGCCACACCGTTTCCAGAGGCATGCAGCAGGTCGTGCTTGCGCGAACGACGCCAGGAATCGCCTGAAGGCGCTCCACGCCTGCGCGCGCCAGCTCGCTGATCCCAGCGCGAGTGTCGAATCGTGTTCCGCTCACCGCCATGCGCATGGTGATGACATTGTTCGGATTGAAGCCGGGATCCACACGTCGTAAGGCCAGCGACGTGAGTATGAGCAATGACGCACCAACGACGAGGATGACGGCGAGCGCCACTTCGCCAATGACGAGCATCGCGCGAGCGTTGAATCGACGGCCACGTCCTGAACCGTTCGTCGAATGCTGCAGCAAGGGATTCAGATCCGATCCGCCCAGATACCGCGATGGCATGAGCCCAAAGCACACACCCGTGCCAAGTGACACGAGCAGTGCGAATACCAGGACTCGCCAATCGACGCTGACGGCCGCACCTGCCTCGCCGATTCGAGGGATCGCGCCAAGCGCGCCAAGCATGAACGGATTGCTGCCTGGATACAGTCGCAGCAGCGCCTGTGTGGCAGTGACGCTCACGGCGAGACCGACGGCACCGCCGAGCAGAGAGAGCACAAGACTCTCAATGAGAAGCTGCCGGACGAGATGGCGGCGCCCCGCTCCGATCGCAGCACGTATGGCCATCTCCCGCTTGCGCTCTTCCGCGCGAACGAGGAGAAGATTGGCGACGTTGGCGCAGGCGATCAGGAGCAGGAAGGCCACCGCACCGAGCACCAGATTCAGCGAAGACCGAGCAGACCCCACCATCGCTGTCTGCAGGGGTTCCGCGATCATCAGGTTCTGTGCCGCGCCGCTTGGTCTCGACGTCGTCAGCCTCGAGTCCTCGACGGCGAGTGCAGCGTTGGCAGCTGCAGACGTCACTCCAGGCCGGAGCCGAGCCGTGATCTGGTAGATGCTCCCGCCATCGAAATGATCGGGATCCGCCCGCAACGGAACCCACACATCCGGGCGAGGCTCAAACTGCTCACTGTCGAAGCCGGAAACAATGATCCCGACGATGGTGTGAGGCACGCTCCCGAGAGCGACTGTCTGTCCGACGATGTTCTTGTCACCACCGAAGCGGCGAACCCACAGACCGTAACTGAGGACGGCCACAGCAGGCCCGTTGGTACGATCTTCATCGGCGCTGAATGTGCGGCCCGCGATCACGGATGCACCGAACAGGCGAAAGAAGGGTTCGGAAACACGACCGACTGTGATCTGTTCCGGTTCCGACGTTCCCAGCAGCGGCAGAGAATCGAGCCGATGCGCCGACACGTCTTCGAAGACGTCGGTCAAATCGGTCCAGACCCTCAGCGTCGAGGCGCTGGGCATTTCAGTCCGTCTGCCATTGCTGATGGTCAGCGACCGGACGAGCCTCTCGGCATGGGGCGCCTGCAAAGGACGAAGGACGACAGCGTTCACCACCGAGAACACTGCAGTGGTCGCGCCGATGCCGAGGCCCAGAGTCAGGATGACAACGGAGGCAAATCCCGGGTTCTTCGCAAACGATCTCAGCGCGTGTCGAAGATCGTTCATCTACTCCAGCGCGAATACAAAGAGCGACAGACCCGATACCGTCGCTACGTATTGCTTGGTCCCGATGCGATACGTGACCGGTCCGCTGTTGATGGCAGCACCGAGATTCGTTTTCCACAGCAGCGCACCGGTGCGCGCGTCGAGTGCCTGGAAGAATCCTTCACGACCGCCAGTGAACAGCAGATTCGACGCGGTCGTCAGAATGCCGCTGTCCGTCACGTCGGTCATGTCGAACTTCCACTGACGCTGACCCGTTCGCGCATCGAGCGCGATCACGGCACCGTGGCCGGCGGCCTCGGTCCACGTGTTGATCGGCGCGCGTGAGAATCCCGGCGCACCAGGAACTGCTGAGAAGTTTCGCGGCCCGCCGCCAGTGAAGTTGCGGCCTTCCTTGTATTCCACCGGCGACGGTCCGTAGATGCTCGCGTAGTCTTCCCACGCAGAGATGTAGAACAGTCCCGTGCGCGGGCTGTACGACGGCGAGTACCAGTTCGTACCGCCCTGGTTGCCTGGATACGTCGGCATGCCCGGCGGCTGCGGCGTTTGCGTCGGCCGGCCGCGCTCGTCGAACTCGCTCATCCAGTTCACCTTCACGAACGGCTTACCCAGGAGGAAGCGCCCCGTCGCGCGATCGAGCGCGTAGTAGTTGCCGTTGCGATTCGCCCAGGTCAGTGCGTCGATGCCTGTGTTGCCCCAGTTGTCGATGAGGATCGGGACCTGCACCGAGTCGTAGTCGTAAACGTCATGCGGCGTGAACTGATAATGCCAGCGAATGGTGCCGGTGTCGGCGTCGAGCGCGACCACTGAATCGGTGTAGAGGTTGTCACCGGGCCGCTGCGCGCCGGCATAGTCGGGACCGACGTTGCCCACACCCCAGTAGGTGAGATTCAGCTTCGGATCGTACGAGCCGGTCATCCAGATCGAACCACCACCGTGCTTCCACGCCTCGGGATCGCAGAAACCCTCGGACTTCGGCGGACAGGCTTCCCATGTCTCGTGCCCTTTCTCGCCCGGACCGGGAATCGTGTAGAAGCGCCACGCCTCTTTGCCCGTATCGACGTTGTACGCCGCGATGAAGCCGCGAATCCCGTACTCGCCGCCGCCGACGCCGATGATCACTTTGTCTTTCACGACCAATGGCGCCAGCGTGATCGAGTAGCCGGACGTCGTGCTGGCGACCTCCGTCTTCCACATTTCGCGACCCGTCTTCGCGTCGATGGCGATGACGTGCGCGTCGAGCGTTCCCATGAACAACGTGTCGCCGAGAATCGCGACGCCGCGGTTGTTCGCGCCGCAGCAGACGATGCGATCGGGGTTGGGGTTGTAGCGGTAGATCCAGAAGACGCGCCCGGTAATCGGATCGAGGGCAACGACGTCGTTTGGCCGCTGGGTGATGTACATGACGCCGTCAGCCACGATCGGTGACGTCTGCCAGTTACCAGCGACCGGCGCCTGATAGACCCATTGAAGCTTCAGGTTCTTCACGTTTGCCGGCGTGATCTGATCCAGCAGGCTGTACCGCTGACTCCAGTAACTGCCCGAGTAGGTCAGCCAGCTCTGTGCTTCCGTCGCCGCGTTGACCAGCCGCTGCGCAGTCACCTGACCGTGCACGCGAACGGAGAGCAGACCGACCAGAACGGCGAACCCACACGTGACGAGGCGCGATCGTGTCGTCATGGTTATTGCCCCTTCAGCGACAGCAGGTAGCCGACCAGGTCGGCGATCTCGGTGGAATTCAGCGTGTCCCTGTACGACGGCATCGGCGACGTCTTGGAGATGGTGAACTCCTTGATGTCGGCTTTGAGAAGCGAATGGAGCCGTTCCTTGTCGTCGATAACCTGGATGCTGTAGGTGTCTTCGTTCAAGCGCCGGCCGTTGACGACCGTTCCGTCCTTCTTGACCAGCCGCACCGGACGGTTGATCGGCATCATCTGGCTGCTGGGATCGACGAGCGAGCGTTGGATCGAGCCGGGGCTGCGCTGCGATCCGATATCGCTCAGATTGGGCGCCACGCGCGAGCCGACGCGGCCAACGCGATGACACGCCGCGCAGCCGCCCTTGCCCTCGAAGATCGCGCGCCCGCGCGAGGCGTCGCCACCTTTCACGTTCGCCGTGTCGAGCGAGTTCATGTTGCGCAGATACGCGGTGATGCCCGCCATCTCGGCGTTGTCGAGCGCAAACGGCGGCATGCCGGCGGCCGGCGAGCCGGCCCTGATGAAGCGCCCCAGGTCCGTATCGGTCACCGCATTGCGGAACTTGCCGCTGCGCAGGTTGACGCCGCCAATCGCGTCGCCCTGAACGCCGTGACAGGTCACACAACGCGCCGCATACAAGCTGGCGCCGTAGGCAATATCCACGTCCGGATATTGCGCGTCATGCAGCTGATTCGTCGTGTCCGGCTTGGGCCGGGCGTCGCTGGTCGCTTGTGCCGAGGCAGCTCGCAGGCCCAGGACGAGGGCGGCGAGCGACAGGAGCGCGGTCGCAAGGAGTCTCATCATGGAGTGTCTTCCCTGGTGTCCGCACACTATCTGCCGCCTTGGCCCACCTGTCAATCGAGGCCGGGTCAGTGAAAAATCTAATGAGATGAAAGAGCTCGAGCAGGTACTTGTTCTCTTCGTCGCTGCGGTACTTCTGGCGGCAGCGGCACGACGCACGGGAGCCCCTTATCCCGTCTTTCTGGCGCTTGGCGGAGCGCTGCTCGCCTTCCTGCCAATCGGAACGTCGTTCTCGTTCACGCTGCCTCCCGAACTCGCGCTCGCCCTCTTCGTCGCCCCCGTGCTGCTCGATGCCGCTTTTGACGCCTCGCTTCGCGATCTCAGAGACAACTGGGCGCCTGTGGCAGGCCTGGTGATTGTCGCGGTTGGGTTGACAACGGTTGCAGTCGCGATTGTGACGCGGGCCCTCGTCCCGGAAGTGCCATGGGCGCCGGCGATCGTCCTCGGCGCGGTCGTCGCACCGCCGGATGCCGTTGCCGCAACCGCCGTCCTTCGTCAGCTGCGGCCGCCCCACCGCCTCCTCACGATCCTCGAAGGCGAAAGCCTGCTGAATGACGCAAGCGCGCTGCTCATCTATCGGCTTGCGGTCGGCGCCGTTACCGCCGGTGGCTTCTCCGCCGCTGACGTGGCGCCGACATTTCTGCTCGCGGTGGTTGGCAGCATCATCGCAGGTCCCGCACTCGGATGGCTGACGCTACGGATGATGGACCGCATCCAGCACGTGCCCACCGCCATCATTCTTCAGTTCGTCACCACGTTCGCGGTGTGGATCTTCGCCGAGACGATCGGCCTCTCCGGCGTGTTGACGATGGTCTGCTATGCGACGACCGTGGCGCAGACTGCGCCAGAGCGAATTCCCGCACGCATTCGTATCCCGACGTACGCCGTGTGGGAAACGGTCGTGTTCGCGTTGAACATCTTGGCGTTCATATTTATTGGTCTGCAGATCCGGCCGATCGTCGACGGGCTCGAACCCTCGGAGCGGTCGCAGTACTTGGCCGTTGCCGGCGCCATCGTCGCGACGGTGATCGTCGTGCGAGTCGCCTGGCATATGTCGTTCAACGCCGTCGTCAGGTGGCGCGACCGGCGCTTCGGCTTCAATCCGCCACGACCGATGCTGCGGCCGACCGTGGCCAGCGGCCTCGTCATTTCATGGTCAGGGATGCGCGGCATTGTGTCGCTCGCCGCGGCACTGGCACTGCCCATCACCTTCCCCTATCGCAACCTCATCGTGCTGTCGGCATTTTTCGTGGTGCTGGGAACGCTGATTATTCAAGGCCTGACGCTGAAGCCGCTGCTGCGCGCGCTGAACCTCAGCGACGACGATCCGGTTGGCCGTGAAGAGCGCACGGCGCGCGAACGCGCATTACGTGCGGGACTGGCAAGCATCGCCGCAGCGGATTCTCCCGAAGCCGATGCGGTTCGCCAGGAGTTCGTCGCGCATCTGACGGAGGATGGCGGCGACCGCGATGGCGACTCGCAGCACGGAGCAATGCATCGTCGCGCATTGGACGCGGCCCGGCAGGAGGTGCTGACGATGCGCGCCAACAACGAGATCGGTGACGATGCCTTCCACCGGATCGAAGAGGAGCTGGATTGGCTGGAAATGGCCGGGCGCACGGCCGGCCGGAACGAATGACCAACTGCTCGCACTCAAGCGATCGTACCGTCGAGGATGTGGGCGCAGGGGACGAGTCCGGCTTTCTGTAGCGTCTTCCGAGACGCGACGTTCGTTGGATTGCAACGCGCCGCCGGAATGCACTCGAGCGCATACGCGGCTCGCTTCAGCTCCTGAACCAGATACGAGCCGAAGCCACGTCGTCTATGGGGTTCGGCGACGTCCATGTAGATGTCGCCATACGGGCGGTTGTAGTGAAACAGGATTCCACCCGTCGCCACGGTCTCACCATTCAGCAGCAGCCGCCATTCAGGACCACCATCTCGCGCTGCGATGCAGTGCCGAATCTGACGGTCGGGCATCGAGCACTGTAGCACTGTCCCCAACGACGGTAGTGCCGTGGTCAGCCGATCCTGAAACACGATCGCCTCACTCCGGATGTCGCGCGCGTAGGTGTACAGCATCGCCGAGAGCAACGCGTCGCTGGATTGCACCTCCATAAACCGGGCGCCACTCGTCGCAAGGAGCGCTTCGAACAGATCAAAGGCGCGCGAACGATGTGCGGGCAGGATGTAGAGCTCGAAGATCGTCGGCTTGTTGGTCCACGGCCCTGCGATCGCAATCGAGCCAAATCCCGCCGTGATGCCGCTGACAGCCATCAAATACGTGGTCGTCCAGCCGTTGCGGCGATGAATCGAGTCGTGGACGATCTGACAGTTCATCTCGTGGCGGTATTGCTCGCGCAACGGCAGGACGTCGGCAGCGGAGCTGACGACCGCGGTTATAGCTGGATGGGCAGTCACGCGATAAACCTCTCGGCCACAGAGTATCCTTGAGCGTCATGAATCATATGCATCGTCGCCTTTTGGTCGCGGCCCCTCTGGCTGTCCTCTTTCTCATCGGGGGGTGCCGTTCAACGACCACGACGCCGGTCACGGTCACCGCCGACACCTACGCCGTGGTCAATGGCAAGGCCATTACCCGTGACGAGGTCGAGAAGAGCTTCCGGCGGACGTCGAATCCGGCGCAGACACTGGCCGAGGAAGAAGCGACCACCGCCAGGATGGGCATTCTCGACGAGCTCATCATGGAGGAGATCCTGCTCTCGAAGGCGAACGATCTGAAGATTCAGGTGAACGAGAGTGACGTGGATGCCGCCTACAACGAGGCGAAGAAAAACCTTGGCGACGAGGCGTATCAGAAGGAGCTGACCACCCGCAAACTCACCACCGCCGACATGCGCGACCGCCTTCGCCGCGAGCTCATCGCGCAGAAAGTGCTCGAGCGCGAGGTCACGTCGAAGATCACGGTCACCGATCAGCAGGTCACCGATTTCTTCAATGCCAACCGCTCCCAGTTCAATCTGCCGGAAGACGCGTATCACCTCGCGCAGATCGTCGTCACACCCATGCGCGACCAGCAGATTACGAACCGCACCGGGGACGATGCGACGACTCCGCAGGCGGCGGCGCTCAAAGTGCAGTCGCTCATGCAGCGGCTGCAGAGCGGCACACCCTTCGGCGATCTGGCGCGCGACTACTCCGAAGATCCCGAATCAGCGCCTCGCGGCGGCGACCTGGGTCTTGTGGTGATGTCGGCGATCAATCAAGCGCCACCGGCGCTCCGCGATGCCGTCCTGAAAACCGAGCCGGGGCGTGCTCGCGTCGTCAGCGGCAACGGCGCGCACACCATCGTGTTCGTCGTCTCCAAAGAGCCGGCTGGACAGCGCGACCTGTCGACGCCGAACGTCAAAGAACGCATCACCTCGACGCTCAAGGGGCGACGAGAACAGCTACTGCGTACGGCGTTTCTCACCGCCGCGCGCACCGACGCGAACGTCGTCAATTACCTCGCGCGTCGCGTCGTCGAAGAGCAGACCAAGAACGCTGCCCCTGCGCCAGCGCCTGCGACAACGAAATAGAGTTCACGCCTGCATACCGAGTGCGGCACCGAGCTGAGACAGAGCGTTCTGCTCCTTCTCGCTGACCTGCGTTCCGCCGAAGCCGAGGAACCCACCTTCCTTGGCTGCCTCGGCGGCACCGCGGGCGATTGACATCAACCAGGCCTTGAATTCCTGTGCCTCTTGCGGCGACTTCGCGGCAATGGCCGCCACCGCAAGCCCGCACTTGTTGATGAGTGACGTGCGCGCCATGTCACGGTCCTTCGGAACCTCCGGCATCTCGGGACGCGCACCGCCCTTGAATGTTTCCGCCAAGGTGCGAATCAGCTCGCTCGATGCCGTTTTGCCCGACTCGGTGATCAGCTTGCCGACAGCGACCGCTTCCTTGGTGATTCCCACAGGACCGCTCAGATCGGCCATCGTGACAACTAAACCGGCCATAAAAGGTGCAGCCGCGACGGTCTTCCACTCATCCGCGGTGAAGTCTTTGAGATTAGCCATGCCTTGGCTCGCGCAAGACTCGAACCAGTCTCGCCAGGTTGACAGGCATCGGACGGGACTCCGTTCAGTTGGAGGACGCCCACGGCATTCCGTGGAATGAGAGGTGCGCCGTACGCCTCCGGCAGGCGATGCCATTAAATTTTGTGCTGCCGGGCCAACCGGACGAGTAGCGGCATACAGCGTGCACTGCGCCTCGCCATGACTACCCGCCGCCTGTCCGCACGCACCTGTCGCACGCTCTTCATAGCCGCGCTGCTCTGCGGCTTCTCTGCCGGCGCCGCGCACGCCGACGGCCTCTTCATTCCGTTCATCGGCTGGAACTTCGGCGGCGATGCCAAAGGTGAGTTCGGCGACGCGGTTGATGCGGGCCGCTTCAACTGGGGCGCGAGCCTCGGCTGGATGGGCGCCGGTGTGATCGGTGTCGAGGGAGATTTTGGATACAGCCCTGACTTCTTCGGCAAGACGGACCTCGGCAACAGCAGTGTCTTGACCGCATTCGGCAACGTGCTGATCGGTGTTCCGTTCGGCGGACAGAAAGGCTTCGGCATTCGTCCCTATGGACTCGCTGGCATCGGCCTTGTTCGCGCCGAGGGTGATGCGTTCCAGCTGAATGGGGAAAACCTCAACGAGAACAAGATCGGCTGGAACTTTGGCGGCGGGGTGATGCTGTTCTTCGGCACGCACGCCGGCATCCGAGGTGACATCCGCTACTTCCGAACCTTCGAAGCGCTGGACGTGCTCGGCGTCGAGCTCGAAAACGGACCCGGCGATCTCGACTTCACGCGCGGGTCGGTTGGCTTCGTGTTCAGATTCTGAGCTGGTCTCACGGCATCGCCTTCCAGCCCCAGATTCGCATCACGTCGTGCGACGCAAACTGGTGACCGAGGTCTCGGGCCAAGCTCGTGATCTGCCCGCGATGGTGGGCATCGTGCTCAACGAGATACATGAGCATGTTGACCGCGCGCCGCGGCATGCCTTTCACGCGCGTCTGTCTGGCCGCGAGCGCGACCTCGAACAGCCGCGCCAGATCGTCGGTGGACTGGCGCAAGGCCCGTTGCGCTTGCATCTGAGTCGAGCGGTTTCGATCGAGTGACGGTGGACCGGGCCGCGCCCCGCCCATGCGTGCAAACATCCGCCGGACGCTCTGCATGTGCGCGACGATGGCGGCGATGGACCGGCCACGGCCGCTCGGAGGTGGCGTGCGCCACAGATCGGACGGCAGCACCTGCACGAGATATTCGCTGACGCGCCCGCTCAGTCTGAAAGCCTCGAGCAGCTCGCGCTCGACATCGAGTGGTACGCCTCTTGGCATGCGTCATTGTCGCTCGTCTGCCGCCGCCGTCCCCGCGCATCCGAAGCGGGTCTGCATCGCGTGCCTGAATCGCTCGCGCTCTTCTGGTGTACGACGCCGGCGATGAGACCCGAACGAATGGCCTCCGAACAGAATCCGGCACAGCACCAGGAGACCCAACGCCTGCCAGAACGTGATCGATTCCCACCCGATGATCGGCGGCACGAGCCAGTTCCAGAGCTGCATCACCACCCAGCCGCCGACAGCGGCTAGGGCGAGAAAGCCCGCCAGGATCGCCGGAGCAATCGCCAGCCATTTCCATTTCCTGTGCATCGTCATCTGTAAGTCCTCAACGCTTCATCAGCTCGTCGTGTACCCGTCGTAAGCGCTCGCGCAGCCGCAGCACCGCGTACCGTTTGCGCGAGAGCAATGTGTTGACGCTCACACCGCTGGTCGCGGCCATGTCCTTGAAACTTCGTCCTTCGAGTTCGTGTGCAATGAAAACGTCACGCTGCTCCGGCGGCAGTTCGTCGAGCGCCGCCTCGAGTTCCTCGATGAGCAGGTGACGCGCATACACCGCATCCGGTCCGGCGTCGGGCGAGGGCAACAGGTCCTCGAACGACACCGCATCATTGGCGCTCTCCGCGACACGGTCGCGGAAGAAGTCGGTGATCCGGTTGCGTGCGACCTGGAATAGCCAGGCCGTCACGTGGTCGATGGGCATCAGCAGGTTGTTCGCTCTGACGAGCGCGTAGAACACGTCCTGCAGGATGTCCTCGGCGTCGCCAGGATCAGGCACACGGCGCCGGATAAAGCTGCGCAGCCGGGATTCTTCCCGGGCGACGAGGGCAGAAAGCCGCTGGTCGGCGTCTATCACCTATTGATGTAGACGGAAAAACCGGGCGGATATTGTCGTCACTGAGGCGAGGGGGGGTGTAAATGCGCCAGGCTCAGGCGCGAAGACGCGTGTCAACGAGTCAATCGGAGCGACTCGCCGAAGCCGAGCGTGCGGAATCGCGACGAGGCGACATTCCGCGCGGCGCAGGCGTCACGCAAGCCGGTCACCGGTTCGTCGATGCCTTCCGTCGTCAACTGAAACGTGCCGAAGTGCATGCCGATGCTTTGCCTGGCCTCGAGATCGAGGTGCGCCTGCACGGCCTCGACTGGATTCACATGGACCGCGTGCATGAACCAGCGCGGTTCGTATGCGCCGATTGGCAAGAGCGCCAGATCGATCGGCCCGAGTCGCTGCTTGATGTCGGAGAAGTACGGCCGGTATGCGGTATCGCCAGCGAAGTAGATTCGTGTTTTGCCCGCGCCGATGACGAAGCCGCCCCATAGCGCTCGATTCCGATCGAACGGCGTGCGCGCTGAGAAGTGATGCGCGGGTGTCACCGTGATCGGCATCGGTGGCGTCTGTGCGTGCTCCCACCAATCGAGTTCCTCGACCTTCGTCAGTCCCCCTGACTTGACGAGCGCACCGTTCCCGAGCGGCGTGACGACGATCGGATCGAAGCGCTTCGCAAGAGTCCCGAGCGTCGGTAGGTCGCAATGGTCGTAGTGGTTGTGACTGAGGAGCACCACTGAGATCGGCGGGAGATCCTCCATCCGCACCGCCGGCTGACGCACGCGGCGCGGTCCAAACAGCAGCGGACCCGCGCGCTGCGAGTACATCGGGTCGGTGAGGATGTTGCCGGCCGCAGTCTGAATCAGAAATGTGGCGTGACCGATGAAAGTCACCACGGCGTCGGCCCCGTCGAGTGGTTCGGGCAGCCGCGACGGCTCATCGATCCGCGACGGCCAGGGCGTCCGCCGCTCGAGCAGCATCCGTGGAACGGCAGTGAATGGAAGAACCGTCGGACCACCGGGGTTCATGAACCGCTGCCCATCCCAGTGATCGCTGATTGCTCGTTCGGTTCGCACGGCGGTGCGTGGATGTGGCTACTCGGCGCGGAGCGCCGTGAGCGGATCGATGCGGGCCGCGCTTCGCGCGGTAATGTAAGACGTCAACAACGCGAGTGCGGCAGCCGCGCTGCCAGCGAGCAATGCACTCAGCGGATCGGTTGGCGCGACTTGGAACAACAGCGTCTCGAGATATCGTCCGAGCAGCAATGCACCGGCGAGCCCCGCGATGACGCCGGCGGCGACGACAGGAACGTTCTCCGACATCACCGTCCCGATCACCTGACGTGGCGTTGCGCCGAGTGCGAGACGGACGCCGATCTCGCGTGTCCGCAGCCGGATCTGCCACGCAATCAGTGTGCCGAGGCCAAGCGCAGCCAGCGCTGAGGCTGTCACGGCGAATCCGTTGAAAGTGAATGCGACGAGGCGTGGATTCGCAATCTGCGACTCAACGGCATCGCGCAACACAACGACATCGTCAAGCGGCAGCGCCGGATCAATGGCGCGGACTTCAGTGCGAATCGCGTTGACGATCGCGTCCGGGCATCCGGCGGTGCGGACCACGAACTGGTGAACGGGATACGGACACTGCGCCGAGCTGATGTAGAGATCGAGCCGGTTGCCTCGTAGCTCACGGTACTTCGCATCCGCGACGACGCCAACGACCGTGAACCACTGACGATCGTACGGAGACCCAGGTAACGGAAACTGGAGGCGACGCCCCAGCGCACGACCGTCAGGCCAGAATCGCTTCGCAAAACTCTGGCTCACCACGGCCGCCGCGGCACGGCCCTCGCGATCGGTATCGCCAATCGGTCGCCCTTCGACGAGCGGAATCTCCATCGTCTCGAAGTATCCGGACGATACCGCCTCGAGATTGACGAGTGGATTCTGCCGCGCGTCGGTCGGCGACTGTCCTTCGACGGTGACCGCCCAGTCCATGCCAGCCACGCCCCACAATGGACGGAGCAGGACCGATGCGGCGCGTTCGACACCAGGAAGCGCCGCGAGCCGCGGCAGCAGACGATCGGCGAAGACTTGACTCGTCTGCGCGTCAGGATAGCGGCTCGTCGGCTGCGGCACGTCGAAGGCGAGCACGCGATCGGCATTGAAGCCGACGTCCACAGCGCGCAGGTTGAGAAACGTGCGCGTGACGAGCGTGGCCGTGACGAGGAGCAACACGGCGAGCGCAATCTCGACACCCGCGAGCACTCGCCTGGAGCGGCCGCCTTCACCGGCCAGCGTTCGACCACCCTGCTGCAAGAGCGACAGCACGTCTCGTGACAGCGACTGCAACATCGGTGCAATGACACAAAGCGCGATCGACGCACCTGTGACGATCACGGCGAACGCCAGCACGCGCCAATCGATACTCACGTTCGCTATGCCCGGGATGTTGCCTGGCGCGGCCGCCGCGACCGCGCGAATGAGCCCCATCGCCAGGACAATCCCCAACACGCTGCTGATCGCGAGCAGGACGCTCGATTCGGCCAGCGCGTCGCCGACAACATGGCGGCGTGTCGCGCCCAGCGCGAGTCGAACCGCAAGATCGTGCGAACGCGCCGCGCTGCGCACGAGGAGCAGACCACCGACATTGGCGCAAGCGACGGCGAGCAGAACGAGCACCGCCGCGAGCAGTGCCCACAACGCGGGCCGCGTATCGCCAAGGAGCTCACGCTGCAGCGGCACCACAGACACGTCTTCGCGTCCCCGGCTCGAGTGATAGCGCTTCGTGAGATCGTCGAGCGGGATTGCGAGATCGGCCCGCGCACCCTCAGGCGTCACCCCTGGCTTCGTGCGGCCGATGATCTCGAGCCAGCCGACGCCGCGATTCTCTACGTACTCGGGAACGCCGTGCGCAATCGTCACCCACATCTGCGCGACCGGCGGATACGCAAACCCGCGCGGCGTCACGCCAGTCACGATGAAGGCGCGGCCATCGAGCGTGAGCGTCTGGCCGACGATCGAGGGATCGGCGCCGAAGCGCTCCTGCCACAACGCGTGACTGATCGTCACAGCCGGTTGCGAACGCGGGACATCGTGTTCCGCGCTGAGCGTTCGGCCGATCGCCGCGGGGACGCCGAGCACGTCGAAGAAGTTTCCGGAGACAACCCAGGACGAAATCTGGACCGGCTCACCGCGCCCGGTGAGGGTCATGCCCGCCGGTGCGTTTGCCAGCGCCGCGACGCCATCGAGACTGCGCGTCGCGCCTGACAGATCGATCGTGTCAGGCCACGAGAACCCGCGCTTGACGGTATCGCGCGCGGGATTCACGCCCCAGATGGCGACCAGACGACTCTCGTGCTGAAACGGAAGAGGACGGAGCACGACGGCATTCACGATCGCGAACACCGCCGTCGCTGCACCGATGGCTCCGGCGAGACACACCACCGCGCATGCGAACATGCGCGGCGTGCGTCCCAAACTCCGGAGTGCCTGCCGCAACTAGTTGGTACCGGCTGGCGTCTTGATCAGGCGCTGATACGCGGACTGATAGAACGACAGCTTCGCCGTCGGTGTGGCTGATTCAACCTGCGGCGTATCGCCGAACACCATCACGCGGCCGCTCATGAGGTCCTTGTTCTCCGGCCACTTCGCTAAGCCGTTGCCGTTCGGATCGCCCTTGCTGATGAAGTTGACCCAGTACGACGACATCTGGTCGGCGAGCTTCGTATCAACGTCGTTCCACGTCTGATTGGCTTGCCCCTTCGGGTTGTTGAACGCGTACGAAATCTCCGAGGTGTGGGTTGCACCTTGCGGCGAGGGTCCGCCGTTGATCGTCGGAATGTGCGTGAAGAAATAGGTGTAGGCCTTCTTGCCCGCCTTGGCCTGCGCCGCCGCCCACTGCCGCATGTTCCAGTTGATCTCGTCGCCGCATGCCGTGTGCGCCGCTGGCTGCGCCTGCGCATCTGCCGTAACGCCATAGAGCTTCACGTAATCGTCGGCGCCCTCGCCGAATCGGCGTTGCGCGTTGGCCTTGAACGATTCTGCCGTCGGCCCTGCGCCGCCACCCCGTCCAACCGAACCAAAGCACAAGCCGAAATTCGCTTCGTCCTTGTTCGAGCCGGTCAGCACGTCCACGACGTTCTGCTTGCCATTCATGAACGTCAGCGAGAGGTCCTCGGGAATGACATAGCCGTCGACGATCAGGCCGCCGGCCGAGAGACCCGTGAGCTCATTCAGCGGCTTGGCGCGCAGCTCGGCGATCGTCTTCACGCCGAGTGCTTCCATCGTCTTCACGCCATTGGCCTGCGCGCTCTGGCCCGTCGTCATGCGACCCATCGTCAGGCCCATGTAGCCACCGCTCTGGGCAATGGCGCGATGGAAGAGTCCTTTCGCGAGCGGTGAGCCGACGAGCGCGCCGACCATCATCGCGCCTGCGGATTCACCGGCGACGGTGACGTTGTTGGGATCGCCGCCGAACGCGCTGATGTTCTTCTTGACCCACTGCAGCGCCGCGATCGCGTCCATCATCCCGTAGTTGCCAGACGCGTTGTGACCCGATTCCTTGGCTAACTCCGGATGCGCGAAGAAGCCCAGCGACCCGAGGCGGTAATTCATCGTGACGATGACCGGTCCCTTGGACGCGAGGTTCTCACCGTCATACCAGGCGAGACCGCCCGATCCGCCAGTGAAGCCGCCACCGTAGATCCACATCATCACGGGACGACGATCGTTCGGGTTGCTCGCGCTCGTCCAGACGTTGAGATACAGACAGTCTTCGGCGCGCGCCGGCTCACGCGGTGGCGCCACAGGTGCGGCTGGTGCTGCTGCGCCCGGCGCTGCGCCGGGTACGGCTCCGCGGCCGCCGCCTCGCCCACCGCCCGTAGGACCTGCGGCGCACGGAGCGCCGAACGCATCCGCCTTCCGCACGCCTTCCCATTTCGCGACCGGCTGTGGCGCCTTCCATCGGTTGTCACCGACTGGTGGCGCAGCGAACGGAATGCCCTTGAACACGCGCACGCTCGGCTGACCGCTCGCGGTTCCTTCGACGATGCCCGAATCGATCTTCACCTGCGCAGAAATCATCGCCTTCAGCTCAGTTGATGACACGACAAAAGCCGCGGCGATAGCTATAAGTACGAGTCGCTTCATGTGGGTCCTCTCAATGATCGCGAAGACTGACGCCTCCGCTCTACGATCGCGGGGTTTCGAGACCCCGCGCGACTACTTGCGCTCGTCGGCGCGCGCTCCCGTCAAGATATTCTTCATCGCGTAGTTACCTTCGTGGCACGCGTACTCGAACATGCCGTAGTGCTGATCGCGCTTCCACGGAAAGGCAATCGTCCACGGCTTCGCCCACGTGCCCGGGTCGTCGATGATGACTTCGTATTGCAGCGTGTTCGCATCGACCAGCGTAAACCGCTCGGTGAGCTTGATACGATCGCTCGTCGATCCGCCGCCGTTCGGGCCCACACCATTGCGACCATTCAGGTTCGTGGTTTCGACAACCAGCGTGTTGCCGTCCCACCATCCGCGCGAATCGCCCATGTAGCCTTTGATCGAGGGCGTGAGATGCGCACGTCCATCGAGTGGCACGATGCGAGTCTCGTGGATCATCTCGTTGCGGATCGCCACGACGCCAGGAGCCTGCACGATCTCGTTGCCGTTGTTATAGATGACCGGCAGAATCGAGCCGAGCACGCCGCGTGTGACGCAGCGGTCGTAGAGACTACGATCGGTGTACGAGTCGGCGGGACCGCGGCCTTTGCGCGCCGCTTGCGTGTCGGCGGCGCGCTTCTGCGCTTCGGCCACCTGGGCCGGCTGTCGGCCATCCGGCGG
Source organism: Acidobacteriota bacterium (assembly GCA_046765795.1). GTDB lineage: Bacteria > Acidobacteriota > Vicinamibacteria > Vicinamibacterales > UBA2999 > Gp6-AA40. The sequence goes on from JBKPRH010000160.1 coordinate 27,287, forward strand.
ATCGACGATCAAGGACGCCTGCCGGGAAGGCTTACCGCGCTCGAGCCAATGCGGCGGTGGCGACGTCGCCGATCCCACAGCGCCGGCGTTGCGCGTGTCGGCCTTCGTCACATCAAAATCGGCGAGCGCATCCTCATCGGTCTGCTGCGCCTGTTTGACGCGCGCTTGAAATTCGTCCTCAGTGAGCACGTTACGCGAGCCGAACTGCTGCGGACGCTGCAACGGCACGCCCACCATCTCGGTGCCGGGCCACACACCTTGCAGGTCCGGGTCGCCCCACGGGGTCCGTGGCGGCGTGAATGTTTTT
>JBKPRH010000161.1:0-5709 GCA_046765795.1 Acidobacteriota bacterium
CCACGATCGACTGGCGGTTCTTCCGCCACGGCGACCTGCTCACGGTGCTGATGGTGGCGCGCGACCCGATCTATCTCGTCGAGCCCGAGATCATCTCGAAGAGCTTCCGGCTGTCGAAGGTGCCGCTCGATTTCCGCGACCCGTGCGTGCCTGGCTACGAAGGTCGCGAACCCGGTGACGATGTGCCGCACTTCGCGGCCGATCAGAACCCGTTCCTCGACGAGTTCATGAAGTTGTACAACCTGCCGCGCGAGGCCGTGCTCGGCTATCGCGACACGCTGTATCCGGAGTACCGCAAGAAGATCAAGAGCACCTACGTGCCGCCGCCGCCGTGCAAGGCAGACTGCGGTGTCGCCGGCAACTTCGTCAGGCGTCGAAGCGGGTGACCCAAGGCCCACAAAAGCCAGATCGCTCGCAGCGCCGTAATATCGGATCCTGGCTTTTGCTTTCGTGCTGCTGGTTCTCGCACCGCTCCGGGCAATCGAGCCGTCCGCCGCTGCACTCCGGCAGCAAGTGATCTTCTCGCCGTGCGGCCCCGCCGGCACGGCTCACGTACGCACGACGCTCTACTTTGGATTGACGCGGCCACGCGGCCGGGTCAGCGAAGACGAATGGCGCAGCTTCCTTCGCCAGCAGGTGACGCCTCGATTTCCAGACGTGTGCGCGACGTTCTAGCGAGCCGTCAGGCTCGGTCTGCCCGCCGGAGCAGCGACGGCGTTTGTCACGCGCATCGTCGGCGACGCGCAAGAATCAACGGGTGGCCTTGAGCTCCTTGAGTAACGGATGATCGGCGTCGGCAACCGCCAGCAACTTCAGCAGTCGGTTCTCGACGGCAATCGCCTTCTGATCCTGCCCGGTCTTGCGATAAAGGCGCGCGAGCTGAGCGTAGCTGCGAAGCCACATATGGTGAACAAGCGTTAATCCCGCCTGCAGTCGTGGCGGGCGCTCCACAGCTCTCTCGAGTACATCGATGGCGTCTGTCGTGTTACCGACCGAATCCCAAGCCTCGGCCAATTTCTGTGCGGGCCATTGGAACTCAGTGAGCGCCCTGTCAGGCAGCGCTAACCATGGCTGAAGTAAATCAACGGCCTCACGCGGATGACCGCGCCCCAGTTCTACCATCCCCATCATGAAGGGATAGAACGACGTGTTGAGGGCGGCCGCTGGAGTCTGACGGTGGTAGCGATCGATGTCACGGTCGGCTTCGTCCAGCATGCCGGCCGACACGAGAAACTCCACGCGCCAGCCGAGTCCCGTCGCGGGCGCCGGGTGGTCGTACGTCCAACGGTTTGTCATGTACTCGCGGAGTCCATTGAGATCGCCCTGCTCTCGCAACGCATAAGCCAGGAGCCACGGCGCCCGTCCGTCCCAGACGCGACGGCGTTCGGCAAGCTCCCTCGCATCTTTCAGGCGCCCCAGCGTCAGATAGAGAAGGATTGGTCGTGCAATGAGGTTCGTCCGGTCGCCCTGAGCCCGGTCGATCGCCGCGTCGAGTTGCCGGGCTCGCGTGAGCGCTTCAGTCGGTTTCCCGTCGAGCCAGTCCAGGTGCGCTCGAAGATATTCCATATCCGACCACTCGGCGGCATCACGAACCTCGGCGTCGGGCGGGAGAGCTGCGTCGGCGCGTGCGATGTAGCGCCGCGCCGCCGGCAGGTTCCCCTCGTTTACGAGCGAGGATGCAGCGTCGATACTGAGAAGGAAATTTGCCGGTCGTGCCTCGGCCAATGAGATCCGCATCTGCGTGATGTCGCGATCGCGGCCCAGAACGGCGTACACCCCTTGCAGGTTGTTCTGCACGTAATAGTGATCGGGTTGGAGCGTAAACAACTTTTCGTATGCAGAAGCCGCTTGCTCGAGCTCCTTCGGATTATCGGTATTCCGCGAATTGCTGTCGGTGAATGCGACGTTCATCTGGTGGAAGCTTCCGAGGATGAAGAACCGCTCTTGTGGAGTCGCGGTCTCGGCGAGCTCGAACGCGCGGCGGGCGTATAGAAGGTACTCGGCTTGCGGCCGGCCCTGGTTGCGCACGGCCCACGCGAGCATGAGCCACGCATGGGCGAACCGAGGGTCTTCGTGGACGGCACGACGCGTGAGATCTTCTACTCCCGCCCACCGCTGGTTCCTTTGAACAGTCTGTTCATACTCCCGCACACTTCCCTGTGCGAGGGCCTTGGTGTGAAGGGAGAGCGCGGAGAGTGACGGGATCGGTATCTGTTCGAGCTCGTTGCGCGCGTTGTCCAGCGCAGCCTTCGCTTCGCCGAGAGCCGCCCTCAGTCGCAGGGCCTGCCGCCGCACCGAGAGCAGAAGTTGAGATTGACTTGGCGCTTCTTCAGTGAAGGTCACCAGATCTCTCCCGGTTGTCACGTTGACGATCGTGATCGTGATGGCATATCTCGATTGTGTCTTCGCCACGCGACCGGTCACGAGCCCGTGGATGCTGCCGTCGCGCAGGCACACCTCACGAGCGAGTGAGGGATCCAGCCGGCTGTCGAGTGGCCGTCCGAGCAGGCGAAGCGCATCCTCCCAGCGATCACGTTGAGCGACTCGCACGTACTCCGAGTACTCCAACTCGCGCCTCAGAGCTGCTTCGAGAGTACCTTCCAGCACTGCCTCACCAGTCGCGTTGTCGAAGCTGCCTACCAGGATCCAATCCCCAGCGTTCAACTGCGCCGTGACAGGTGCGGGGCTCGTAGTGGTCTCGGCAGCAACGGACATGACGGGCGGCGCCGACGCGTGCTCCACGGCCTTGGGCGCAGCGCTCGTTTGGCTTGCGGGTTCGATCGGTCGCTCCACTCGTGGTTGCCGCATGGACGCGATGACAGCGAGCGCACCAGATGCGAGCACGGCGATGGCGATCGCGGCGACACCGACGTAAAGCCATCGTCTCCTCTCCACGATTGAACCGCCGAGTACCGATTCCAGCGTCGCAGCCGTGTGGAACCGGCGCTCATGCGCGCTCAGGAGCGCCTCCACGATGTTGACGAACGGTTCCGGCAGATCCTTGCGGGCATCGCGAAGCGATACGCGCTGTCCCTGTGAGTGCGCGCGACGGATTTCAGCGAACGTCGCACCTCGCACGGGATAATTTGCCGTCACGAGGAAGTAGAGGAGGACACCAACGCTGTACACATCGCTGCCGACGGTCGCCGGACGATGTTCGAAGATCTCGGGTGCGAGATAGAGCGGCGTGCCGGCGATCTGTGGTTCTGCAATGCCGGCGTCTTCGTCGAATTCGACACCAGTGCCAAAGTCGCCAAGCACGATGCGACCTGTGGAATCGCGAAGGATGTTCTGCGCCTTCACGTCGCGATGAAGCAAACCCGCGGCGTGCACGGCCCCGAGTGCCCGACAGACCTCAACTCCGATCTGTGCCGCTTCCTTCGCTGATACCGGCCCGCGGCGAGCGATCTCCTCGGCCAGCGTCTCGCCGCGGACGTACTCCGTCCAGATCCCGACGCGGCCGTCGATCCGTTCCGCGCCGTAAACAGTCAGCACATTCGGATGCCGAACGCGGGCGAGCAGCCTTCCTTCTTCGACAACAGGAGAACTTGCCGCGTCAGACGTGTGCTCAGGGATCAATTTCAGGGCCACTTCGCGGTCGAGACGCGGATCCCAGGCGCGGTAGACATCTCCGAAGGAGCCGCGGCCGATCTTGTCGAGGACGACCAGCGGTCCCCATTGGACGCGAAGCGGCTCGTCCGCGCCCCCAGCTTTTCTCTGCGCCTCGGTCAGGACCGTCTCGTGCGCGGGCGCGGGTGGCTGACTGGATAGCGCTCGGATCGCCTCATGTCCGCGTACGAGTCGTTCCACTCGTTGCAAGCGTGCAACGATGGACTTGGACTCCTCCGGGGCGTCCGCAGATGTAATCGTCGGCCAGTCGATCTGCCGACCGTCGGCGATCGCAACCGCCAAATCGAGCAGCCGGTCGTCGTTGTGAGAGTTAAAGATCCGATCTGGCATCGATAGCGGGCCGGGACACGACCATTCGATCTGTGGACATAATCTCACTCATAGAACACCGATCCCGTCGCTTCCGAACGCCACCGATCACGGTAGTTTCAGCAGCCTTGCCAATTTGAGCAGCGCGCGCCCGGCGGCCATGCGCGCCGCATCCGGTGAGGGGCGGCCCATCGCCGTTGCGAGTTCAGAGTAGCTGAGGCCTAATTCGACGCGCCCCACGATCGCCTCGCGCTCCTGCGGCTCGAGTGACGCCAAGGCCTCCTCGTACGCTTGGAGATCCTGTTTACCGATCAACTCTTCGAGCGGCGACAGCGCCTCGTCTGCCGCACCTGAATCGAGGTGTTCTGGAGCAGGATGCCGCTTCGCGCGCCGGATCTCATTACGAATCCGATTCATCACCGCCTGGCGCAGGTACGCCTGGAGCGCGGAGTCCATGCGGTATTCGAATACGTCGATCCGCTTCAGCGTGGCGATAACGGTCTCCTGGACCAAATCGTCGGTGTCGACCACCTCGCGCGCCCAGTGGGGAAGGCGTCCACTTGCCCAACGTTTGAGGAGCGGAATCGCGCGAGCAAAGACTTCCTCCAGGGCCTGCCGATCCCCCTCGCGGGCCCGCGCGAGCAACTGCACCGTACTCTCCGGCGTCGTCACGCCGCACATTTTATCCATTCGCTGAATCGTTGACGTGTTCGGTTCTCGCCAGCATGGTGTTGTCGAAAGCAAAGGGCGTTTTGTCATTGACGTGGGACTGGTGAGTGGAGGCCAAGATGAATCGAGGCGTGGTGATGTTTGTGTGTGTCGCAAGCCTGTTGACAGCGGTTGATCGCACATCCGCGGCCAAATGCCAGGACATTCCGTTGCGTGTGACCCTGTACGCGAACGCGGTCGTCGATCCTTCGAGTGGCGCAACAACGCCGTCCGCGATCACCTCTGACGGCGGAGGCGAGTACACGGCGGCGATCATGGTGTGTTCCGGAACCTACGACGCCGTGACTAACCTGTCTGGATCGAATCGCACTTTCACTTTCAGCTTCCCGTCTCCGATTCCGGGGTCGATCGTCGAGCAAGTGCCCACGTGGGTTCCCGGCTCGTTTCCGGTCTCCGGCTGGATCAACATTCGGAACATCTTGTTCAACAAGGGCAGCAACCAGCCGTTTGCGACGATGGCGGGTTCCACATTCAACCGTAACGGAGAGCGCACGACCTATCGACTCGGATTCAAGGGAACCAGCCCCGATCTGCCCAATGCCCAGAACATTCACGACGACCCGGACACCATTCCACGTGACAACACGCCCTTTCCAAGCTCGCCGGTGATCGTCTATCCGACGTACCCGGCACCGTGCGGAACCGGTGCAATGCCGACGTGGTTGGTTCGAGGCACGAGCCCGAATACTCCGTCGACGAGCATGAGCGTTACCACGTTGCACAAGAAGCCGTCGTCCCCGCGCGATCAAGAGGTTCACGAAGGGCAGTACTCAATGCCGTTCGAGATGCGGATCGAGGCGCTCAAGTGCTTTTCGTACTGACCGAGTTGTCGCGCAAGAGACGACCAGCCCGCTGCGAGTGCGTTGGGAAGACCCGCTGATTGCCCGCGCGATCGCTGACGGGTTGACGCGGTCCATCACGTTTCGAAGCCTGGTCGACGCCATCGAGGCGACCGACGGTCTTGTCTATGTGTTGGAGGGGAAATGTGCACAGGGCGTACGCGCCTGTCTTCACATGTCCGTTGAGCTCTCAGGGCAGTAC
>JBKPRH010000162.1:0-16721 GCA_046765795.1 Acidobacteriota bacterium
CCTTCGACACCACCTTGCCAAAGTGCGCGACGCCCTCATCCGTCGCGCCGCCGCCGACCAGCACGAAGTACTGCGGTACGGCGCGGCTGCCGACCTTGCGGACGCTGCCCTGGAATCCAATCGATCCGATGTGATGCTGACCGCAGCCATTCGGGCAGCCGCTGATCTTGATGTGACCCGACGGCACCATGTCCACGAGATCCGAGCGCGTGCTCAGGAACTCGGTCAGCGTACGGCCAAGACCACGCGACTGCGTGACCGCAAGACGGCAGCTCTCGGCACCGGGACAGCTCACGACGTCGCCGAGCGTTCCCGCATCCGGCGCCGCAAGACCTGCGGCCGCGAGACGCTGATAGAACGGCTCGATCGATGACGTCTTCACCCATCGATACAACACGTTCTGATCGACGGTGAGCCGCATCGATCCGTCACCGTAGGCCTCGGCGAGATCCGCCAGCACACGCATCTGCCCGGAGGTGAAATCGCCAAGCGGCAAACGAACCGTGACGTGGCAATAGCCCGCCTGCTTCTGCTTGCTGACGTTGCTGCCCATCCAGCGGACGTAGCTGTCGGGCAGCGCCGCGAGTCGCACCGAGCCTGGCATGATGCCCGGGCCACTGACCGGTGTGCTCGCTGCGGCCGCGACAGCCTGCAACGTCGGCGGAAGCGCAGGTACCCAATCGGGCGCCGTTTCTGACGCGGGTGGCGACTGCGGATCGAACGGCAGCCGTGCGCCACCCGATTGCGTGAACTCCGCGAGCGCTTCCTCGTACTTCTGACGGAAGCCGTCCCACGTCAGCGTCCTGATCGTGAACTTCAGACGATTGCGCGATTTGTGCTCGTAGTCACCGAACCGGTGGAACACACGCACCACTGCCTCGGCGACGTTGAACATCTCTTCGACCGGCAGGAAGTCGTAGAGCACATACCCGCTCACCGGCAGAATCGATGTGCCGCCGGCAACGGTGACGCGGAACCCGCGTTTGCCATCGACGATTCGCGCGCGCCAGCCAATGTCGTTGATCGAGGCAACCGCGTGGTCCTCGGCGCAGCCCTCGAACGCGATCTTGAACTTGCGCGGCAGGTTGCCCGACAGCGGATGGCGCAGGAAGTATCGCGTCATCGCTTCGGCGTACGGCGTGACGTCAAAGATCTCCGACGCTGACGTGCCGGCATACGGACAGCCGGTGATGTTGCGCACCGAATTACCGCACGCCTCGCGCGTCGTCATGCCCTCGTCGGCGAGCGTCCGCATGACGTCTTCGACGACATTGAGCTTCACGAAGTGGAACTGAATGTTCTGCCTCGTGGTGATGTGACAGAAGCCGCGTGAATGCCGCGCCGCCACACTGGCCAGCGCACGCATTTGCGAGGACGTGACGATGCCCTGCGGTGCCTTGATCCGCAGCATCTGCACGCCGTCCTGGCGCTGCCCGTACGTCCCGCGCACGAGCCTGAATCGACGCCAGTCGTCCGGCGAGATTTCGCCGCGCTCGTACTTGCCGAGGACGTCGACGAACTCGTCGATGTCGTGCTCGCTGGCAAAGTCGAGACGCGCGCGCCCCATCGTGTTCGCATCAACTCCGGCCATACTTCACCTCGTCCGCGGCCGCGTCAGATGTAGTGTCCGGCTTTAGCCGGACCAACGCGTCGCGAACTTGAACCACTTCCCCAACGACGACGACGCCGGGAATGCCCTCCGGCGGTGCAACAGATTCCACATCAGCGAGACGCCCGGTCCACGTCCACTCATCGGCCGTGGAGGCGCCGCATACGATTGCCGAGCGGGTCTCGCCCGACCAGCCGTGCGCGATCAACCGTGTCGCAAGCTCGCCGCGATGCATGAGACCCATCATCGACACCAGTGTGACGCTGTGCGGACGAATCGCCTCGAGCGTCCCTTCGAGCGCATCACCAGTCTGGCCAGCCAGCACCAGGAACCCCGACGCGATACCACGATGCGTCACAGGAATACCGGCGATTTCGGGCGCCGCCACTGCGGTCGTCACACCGGGGACGACCTCGAACGGGATCCCCGCGTGCGCTAACGCGAGCGCTTCTTCTGCTCCCCGGCCAAACACGAACGGGTCGCCACCCTTGAGCCTGACCACGCGTTTGCCCTGCCGAGCCGCGCGAATCATCAGCTTGTTGATCGTGTCCTGCTTGACGCTGGCACGGCCAGCGCGTTTGCCGACACAAAAACACGGCGCGGCGGTGAGCTGCCGCAATGCCTCGGCATCCACGAGCGCATCGTAGAGGACAAGGTCAGCCTCTTGGACGCGCTTCAGCGCGCGGACGGTCCATAGCTCTGGATCGCCCGGTCCTGCACCCACTAACGAGACTCGCCCACCAGTCATGATTTCCGTTCGTACAAACGATTCAGGGTCTCGAGCAGCATCGGGCGCCGTTGTTCCATCGGCACCGCGTCGCGCTTCCAATCACGCCGGACCTGATCCGCGGCCGACATCCACTCGTCGAGGTCGCCCGGCAACCACGCATCGAGTGCTTCGCGCAGCAGACCTGCGAGTGCCGGCGCCCGGCCGTCGGTCGAGATGGCGATCGTCACACCATCGCGACGGACCACGCCTCCCGCGTACGCCGTCGCATGCGGCGGATCATCGACAGCATTCACGAAGAGCTGCCGCCGCTCTGCGGCCATGAGCACCTGGCGATTCACCTCGGGTGGCGCGGCCGCGATCACGTACCACGCGCCATCGAGATCCGCCTCTTCGAAGCGTCGCCGCTCGAGCGTCACACCATGCTGCTCGAGTTCGGGTCGAATGTCCGGCGCGACAACCGTCACGTGCGCGCCTTCAGCGATCAACCCGTGAAGCTTCCCCGCCGCCACGCGTCCTCCGCCAACGAGCACGACCTTCCGGCCGGTCAGTCGCAGGAACGCGGGATACATGACTTTGTTGGTGGTTCGTGGTTAGCGGTTAGTGGTTAACCACCAACTACCAACTACTAACCACCAACCATCTCCCGCGGCGCGACGACTTTCTCGAAGTCGGCGAGGCCGCGACCGATACGCACCGGCCGCTCGACGCGGTCCTGCATCACTTCAGCCGTCTTGTATCCGTTGCCGGTAATGCAGACGACCACTGACTCATTCGGTTTGATCACGCCGCGCCGCACGAGCTGACGCGTCGCCGCGAGCGTGGTGCCACCCGCCGGCTCGGTAAAGATGCCTTCGGTGCTCGCGAGCAGCTGAATCGCGTCAAGGATCTCCTCGTCGGTCACCTTCGCGCCCGCGCCGCCGGTCTCCTTGACGACTTTCACGACCTGGAAACCATCAGCGGGGTTGCCAATCGCGAGCGACTTGGCGATCGTGTCGGGCTTGACCGGCTCAGGAAAATCTTCACCGGCTTCGAGTGCGCGCACGACCGGCGCGGAACCTGCTGGTTGCGCGGCATGAATGCGCGGCAGCGTGCCGTCCACGAGACCGACTTCGCGCATCTCGCGCAGCCCTTTGTAGATGCGCGGCAACAGCGTGCCACCCGCAACCGGCGAGACGATGTGATCGGGATAGCGCCAGCCAAGCTGCTCGACGATCTCAAACCCCATCGTCTTGGCGCCTTCAGCGTAGTAGCTGCGCAGGTTGATGTTCGCGAAGCCCCAGCCGTACCGATCCGCGATCTGCGTGCACAGTCGATTCACGTCGTCATAGTTGCCTTCGACAGCGACGACGTGCGGACGATAGATCGCGGCACCAAGAATCTTCGCGGGCTCGAGATCGTACGGGATGAAGACGTAACACGGTAGACCGAGACGCGCGGCGTGCGCGGCAACGCTCCCCGCGAGATTCCCGGTGGATGCGCAGGAGAAGACGGGGAAATTGAATTCGACGGCTTTGGACGCCGCCACCGACACGACGCGATCCTTGTACGAGAAGGTCGGATGATTGACCGAGTCGTCCTTGATGTAGAGCTCCGAGAGACCGAGTTCCTTCGCCAGACGCGTTGCTCGCACGAGGGGCGTGAACCCCGAGTAGAAGCCGGTGCGTGGCTCCTCTACCGGAAGCAGTTCGAGATAGCGCCAGAGCGATCGCGGACGTGACTCAATCACCTGACGCGTCATCACCTTACGAATGGCGTCGTAGTCGAACGAGACCTCGAGCGGCCCCATGCATTCACTGCACACGTAGGAAGCCGCGAGTGGATACTTGGCCCCACACTCGTGACAGGTCAGTCCGACGACGTAACTCATATCTCCCTCACCAATGCCGAATGCCCAATGCTCTGCGCAGTGCTCAATTTCCGACGCTCAACGCCGGTGCGGGCGTCGTCTGATGGACATTCAACGTTCGAATCGTCGCGTCCACGCCGGCGCGCGCATACAACGACGTCAACAGCTGCTCGACACGCGTCGGCAATGCCGACGGCATTGCCGCCGCACCTCGTCTGACAAGCAATGCGACTGATGGTCCAGCCCCGGACAAGAACGCACCCAGGACATCTGGATCGTCAATCGCCAGCACCTCACCGAGGAGCGGGACAAGCGAGGCACGCGCGGGTTGATGCCAGCGATCACGCACCGCCTCACGAATGCGGTCGTACTCACCGTGTTGCAGTGCGTGCACCAGCGAGAGCACGCGTTGCAGATTGAAGATCGCGTCGGCGCGCGAGACGTGATCGGCCAGGGCCGCCCTTGCCTTCGCCGTCGCGAGACCGACCGCCGGAGTCGCGACCACCAACTGCACGTCCTCGGGCCACATCCACCGCATGGCCACCGGGTCACCCTGCTCGACCTGCAGCACGGAGTTCAGCCCGCCAAAGAGCGCCGGTGCCGCGTTGTCCGCGTGCCCTTCGAGCATCGTCGCGACACCGAGCAAGACGTGGTCGTCAACGGGCTCGGTCACACGCTCGAAGAGCCTGAGTCCGGCAACGGTTGCGGCCGCGCTGCTGCCAAGACCGGCCGCCATCGGAATGTCGCTCTTGACCGCGGCCTCGACCGAGGGCGCCCGAACACCCGTCCGCCGCGCGATAGCTTCGAAGGCGCGCTCGACCGCGTTCTGTCCTCGAACCGGTGGAGTGCTCGTTGTTACGGTCAGGCGCGCCGCGCCGTCATCGCGAACACTCACGATGCGCGCGCGCAGGTACAACTGAACGGCGACGCCGAGAGTATCGAAGCCGCCACCAAGATTGGCGACCGAACCGGGCACCACCACTTCGCCCCTGATTGTGCTGGACGTTACCTCGCTAGGGGTCTTAAGTGACACGAAACAAAAACGATATCACGAATTACCGCTGACGAGCATGGGTAGGGCGAGTGGCGGAACCGCATGCCATTCGGTCTTGCTGATCTCGGCAAGTGCCGCATGGAGTTGGGCTTCCGCGCAGGGCTCGAGGGTGATCACGAAGGGCAGCTGGTCCTTCGGATAGCCCGGTTCCTGCAGAAGCGCGTCCAAATTGACCCCCTGGCGGGCCAACGCCGCGGCAATGAACGCCAGGATCCCTGGCTTGTCGTGGACCACGAACCGCAGGTAATAGGGCATCGGCGGAGGCGCCGCCGGCGACCCGGGCAGCCACTCTTCAACTTCATGCCGGCGCCGCTCGGCGGTCAGCGACAACAGATCGGACACGACTGCCACCGCAGTTGCGAGCCCACCTGCACCGGCTCCGCTGAAGCTCGTCTCCCCACCGTACTTTCCGTAAATACTCACGAAGTTGTTGGCGCCTTCGTTGCGCCCGAAGCTCGAACCCTGCGGCACGAGCGCCGGTCCGACCCACGCATGAAAGCTGTTGTCCACGATCTGCGCGCGCGAGACCTGGCGGATCGTGCAGCCGAGGCGATTGGCGTATTGGAAGTCGGCGGTGGTCAGCGATCGAATCGTGCGCCGCGGAACCTCGCCCAACTGAAGATGCCGCCTGAACGCGACGCCGACCAGCACGACGAGTTTGGCCGCGGCATCATGGCCATCGACGTCGGCGCTTGGATCTGCTTCGGCGTATCCGAGGCGCTGCGCGTCGGCAAGCACGGTCTCCATCGGTTCTTGCGTCGCCGACATGCGGCTGAGGATGTAGTTACAGGTGCCGTTGAGAATGCCGGCCACTCCGGTCAGACGATCGCCGGCAAGGCCTTCGCGAACGCCATGAATCAAAGGCACGCCGCCCGCAACGGCCGCTTCGAAGCGCAGCTCGACACCGCGAACAGCCGCCGCTCTCAACAACTCGGGACCATGGGCCGCCAACAGCATCTTGTTGGCGGTCACCACCGACGATCCGCGCTCGATCGCGCGGCTCACCCACTCGCGGGCGGGATTCACGCCACCGACCACTTCGACGACGATGTCGGGCGCCGAAGAGAGGACCTGCTCGTAGTCGTCGGTCCAGGTGACAGAACCCGGCATCCACGCCGCGCGCTTTCGCGCGACATCACGGTTGAACACGTGGGTTAATTGCAGCCGTGCAGCAAGCTCTGGCCGTTCGACCAGAATCCTGGCGACGGAGGCGCCGACGGTACCAAATCCAAGAAGGGCGACTTTAAGCGCTCGTTGCGACATTGCTCTACAGTTTAATTGGTTGGTGGTTGGTGGTCGTGGTTCGTGGTTCGTGGTTCGTGGTTGGTGGTTGGTGGTTGGTGGTTGGTGGTTCGTGGTTCGTGGTTCGTGGTTGGTGGTTGGTGGTCCGTGGTTCGTGGTTCGTGGTTCGTGGTTCGCGGTAGACGTTCGTAGGGGCGAGGCATGCCTCGCCCTTACACTGAAGTTATGTCCCAGTTCACCATAGGCATCATTCAAGACCATGCGGGCGCAGACCTGCAGGAGAACGTGCGCCGCGCGGAGAAGCTGGTACGCCAGGCCGCCGCCAAGGGCGCGCAGATCATCTGCCTCAAGGAGCTCTTTAGCTCGCCCTACTTCTGCAAGGCGCAGAAAAGCGACCGCTTCGACCTGGCCGAAACGGTTCCGGGCCCGAGCACGGACGCGATGCAGAAGCTCGCGCGCGAACTGGACGTGGTCATCGTGGTGCCGGTGTTCGAGCGTCAGGCCGCGGGTGTGTATCGCAATTCCGCCGCCATCATCGACGCTGACGGCTCGCTCCTGGGTGTGTATCGCAAGATGCACATCCCCGACGACCCGCTGTTCTACGAGAAGTACTACTTCACACCGGGCGAGCACGACGAGCGCATCGGAAGCGCGGGCGGCTTCAAAGTGTGGAAGACACGCTACGCGACGATCGGTGTCCTCATCTGCTGGGACCAGTGGTATCCGGAGGCCGCGCGCATCACGTCACTACTCGGCGCGCAAGTGCTCTTCTACCCGACTGCGATCGGCTGGCATCCCGCGGAGAAGAAGGAGTGGGGCCAGGCGCAGGTCGATGCCTGGAGGACGATGCAGCGCGCGCATGCGATTGCCAACGGCGTCTATGTCGCGTCACCGAATCGCATCGGACACGAGGACGAGCCGGGCACCGACGGGATCACCTTCTTCGGTCATTCGTTCATCACCGATCCATTTGGTCGCTACATCGCGGAGGCGGGTGAGAAGGAAGAGATTCTGATCGCGACGTGCGACACAGCGCTGATCGAAGAGGTCCGTCGTAACTGGCCGTTCCTTCGCGATCGGCGCGTTGACGCCTACGCCCCGATTCTGAGCCGGTACCTCGAACGCTGAACCCATTGGGAGTTGGCGTTGGGAATGGTTGGGAGTTGGGAGTTGGGAATTGGGCGTTGACGTGAAATTCCGCATGCCAGCCGAGTGGGAGCCGCACCGCGCCACGTGGATTAGCTGGCCTCACCACGAGCCCGATTGGCCGGGCAAGCTCGGACCCATCCCGTGGGTCTACGCCGAGATTGCGCGCGTGATCGCCGATCACGAAGACATCGAGATCCTCTGCGCATCCGAAGAGATTCGCGCTAGCGCGTGCGAGATCCTCGATGCGCATGCCGTCCGCCGCGATCGCGTTCGTCTCCATATCGTCCCGACCGATCGCGTGTGGTTGCGCGACTCGGCGCCCACCGGCGTACTCGATGGTTCAGGCGATCTCGTCTGGCTGAACTGGGCGTTCAATGCGTGGGCGAAATACGACAACTGGTCGCAGGACGCGAAGGTCGGCGAGGCCCTCGCCGCGATCACATCCCGTCGTCGAGTCGAGCCAGCGCGCGCTGACGGCGGCGGTCGCATCGTGCTCGAAGGCGGCGGCATCGAGGTCAATGGCGACGGGCTGATGTTGGTCACGGAGGAGTGGCTGCTCTCGGACACGCAAATACGCAACGCCGGACTCGGTCGCAGCGAGTACGAGCGGATCTTTGCTGACTGGCTGGGTATTCGCCACACGATCTGGCTTGGCGAGGGCTGCGTCGGCGACGACACGCACGGGCACATCGATGATGTGGCGCGGTTCGTCGATCACCGGACAATCGTCCTTGCCGTCGAGAGCGATCCGAGTGACGACAACTACGCGCGCTCGATGGACAACCTGCGCCGTCTCGAACGTGCCGCGCAGTCGCCCGATATTGGCCCGCTGCGCATCGTCCCGCTGCCCTTCCCCCGCGCGGTGACGATGAACGGCGAGCGGCTGCCGGCGAGCTACGCGAACTTCTACATCGCGAACGGCGTCGTGCTCGTGCCGACCTTCAACGATCCGAACGACCGCATCGCACTCAACACGATCGCTGAACTGATGCCGTCACATCGCGTGGTGGGGATTCACGCCGTCGATCTGGTGTGGGGATTGGGTACGTTGCATTGCCTGACGCAGCAGGAACCTGCACCGCATTTGTGATTGGACGATCTTTGATTGTTGATTGAATTGGTGAATGTCGAATGCTGATTATCGATTGTCCAAATCACCAATCAACAATCGCCAATCAACAACGAATCAAAAATCCAAGATCGCCCAATCATCAATGGACCACGAGCGAGATCGCCACCGTCGCCCCTGGCATCGCGACGCCCGCGATCTCCTGGTAGGTACGGTCGAACAGGTTGCCGCCATCGACGTACAACTCGAAGTGTTCGTCCAAACGCTTTCCGACACGCATGTCGAGCAACACGTAGTCGAACGTCCCAGTCGTGCGCGAACGGCGGCGGTATTCGACGCGCGGCGCGACGCTGAACCGCGCGGGCAGCGGAATCGCGGCCGCGGCGACGAAGGAGTGCGGCGCGTAATCGAGCACGTACTTCGACAGCTGATTCACGGCGGCTGCATTGACATCGAGCGCCGTGTACTGCGCGAGGAGCATCGGACCGTTCGTGAACGACTTCTGCACGCCAAGCTCGACGCCCCGCGTGTCCACGTCACGGATGTTGTACGTTTGCCAGCGATCCGCAGTCGTTGGACGCAGCCAATCGATCACGTCCTCGTCGGCTCGCCCGAAGATCGTGGCTTGCACGACCCAGCCTCCCGCGAGCAGCAGGTCTGCACCACCTTCGCCGGCCCACGCTGTTTCAGGACCGACGTCCTCGCGCGCCAGGTTCGCGGGATCCGAGTAGTAGCGCTCGGTAAACGTCGGTACGCGGAACGCGCGGCCCACTGACGCGCGCAGACGAAGCATCGAAGACGGCCACCAGCCGATTCCGGCCGACGGACTCCATGAGGTCCCAAACTCGTTGTAGCGATCGACGCGTAGCGTCCCGTCGATCTGCGTGCGTGACCCGATCTCCTGCCGCCACTCGCCGAAGCCGCTCACGCGCGCGGTCGAGTGATCGCCCAGATTCGTCGAGCGAATCCAGTCGCCCCCACCCTCGATGCCCGCCGTCAGCGTCCCAATAGCGCCGATGCGCCGTGCGCCGCTGAAGCCGGCGAGGACTGCATGCGTGCGATGACGGTTGTCCGAGAGTTGCGGCTGCAGCTGATTGAACAAGAAGCGATCGCCGTGCGTGCGATACGAGGCGCTCGCCGTTGTGCTCCAGCCGGCCAGATCAGCAAACCGATGATCGGCGGCGACGAAGGTTTGATTCGTCCACTCACGCGACGGCGCATTCCCGCCGTAGAAATTGTTCGCGCCGAACTCCTTCGACAAGATCGACAGCGACAGGTTCGTCGCCGAGCCAAGCGCGGTGTTCGATCTGACGATGGTCGTCCGGAAGTCGCGGTCGTACATGAAACCTGACGAGCGGTCCGCGGAGACAGCGAGCGACTCGCGCACGGCTTCGCGCTCGAACCCCGCCTGGCCTCGCCCACTGGCCAGCCCGAAGCTTCCTCCCTGGACAACGAGCGATGGTGATTCGACCGCTCGGCGAGTGATCACATTCACTGTCCCGCCGAAAGCGTCCGCACCAAACAGCGACGACCCCGGACCGTAGAGCACTTCGATCCGCTCGACGGCGTCGAGCGGAACAGGGATATCGCCGTTGTGGTGACCCGACTGCGCATCGTTCAACCGCACGCCGTCCACAAGTACCAGCATCTGACCAAAGTTGGCGCCACGAATCGCGAAATCACTCTGCACCCCGCGCACGCCGCGCATACGCACGTCGATCGACGAGGCCAGGCGCAGGAGGTCGGCGACCGATTGCACCGGTAAACGCTCGATCTGTTCGCGGGTCAGGATCGTCATTGCGCGTGTGACGCTGCCCAATTCGACGGGCCTCGCCGCTCCAGTGACGACGACCGTCTGTCGAAAGCTGCCGGCACCAGGTGATGTCGTAGGGTCTGCCCTGAGCGGAGTCGAGGGGTCCTGGGCGAGGGCCGCGATTGGCCAGAGACCGACGACGAGAAGGCCTGCGAGCGCTCTATTGATCCGTCCCTTTTTCAACAAAACCATCCTTTCGGTGCCATCTTACCCGTGACCTCTTTTGACCGCTTCTTGATTGCACAAAGCGCTTCGCCAGCGTAGTATCCGCCTCGTCAGAGGCGGGTCCGGCCAATTTTCTCAGGGAGGCAGGAATGATGCGCGCACTAGCCAGGAGCGTGGTGACGTGCCTGTGTCTGGCCTTGTTGCCAGCCGCAGCTTACGCCCAGGCGTCGATCCAGGGAGTCGTGAAGGATACGTCCGGAGCCGTGTTGCCCGGCGTCACTGTTGAAGCATCGAGTCCGGTGCTCATCGAGAAAACCCGTTCGACCGTCACTGACGGATCTGGCCAGTACCAGATCATCAATCTTCTTCCAGGCACCTACACCGTCACGTTCACGTTGAGTGGATTCAACGTGTTCAAGCGTGAAGGGATCGAATTGAGCGGTTCGTTCGTCGCCACGCTCAATGCCGACATGAAAGTCGGCGCCCTCGCGGAAACAATCACCGTCACCGGACAGACGCCGCTCGTCGATGTCCGCAGTGCTGCGGTGCAGAAAGTCGTGACCAAAGAAATCGTCGATGCCGTACCGACAGGGCGACTGGGGATCAATCTTGCAGCACTGCAGCCTGGAATCATTCTCGGCGCGGGCGGCGGCGTTGGCGTATCGAACACCAATTCGCTCACATCGCAGGACGTCGGCGGCACGGCGGGCGATACATTCACCGATCTATCGATTCACGGCGGCAAGCCGGCCGAACAGCGGCAGACGATCGGCGGCCTCTCCGCCGCGACGACGATTCGCTTCGGTGAATCGTTGAGCAGCTCGCCCAGCTTTACCGCGATGCAAGAAATGTCCGTCAACACGTCGGGTGCTGACGCATCACTGGCCGGCGGTGGCGTGCAGATCAACTACGTGCCGCGGGACGGCGGCAACACCTTCAAAGGCCTGTTGTTCTTTTCGGGTGCCAACGGTTCGATGCAGGGCACGAACTACACGAGCGGCAGCAGAGACGCGAGCGGCAACTGCTCGCCGGCCGAAAGCATGTTTTGCCGCGGGCTCATCACGCAGCCGGGCGCGCTGAAAACCGTGTACGACTTCAACCCGGGATTCGGCGGTCCGATCAAGAAGGACAAACTGTGGTGGTTCGTCACGGCTCGTTGGACGAAGGCCGAGAATTACGTTCCCAACAACTACCCGAACAGAAACTTTGTCGTGGGTCAGACCAACCCGACACTGCTGAACACGACGACGGCGACCTATGTGCCCGATCAGAGTGCACCGCTCTACACGACGCTCGGAGGCGGCGGCTATTTCTGGGAACAAACCGCGCGGCTCTCGTGGCAGATGGACGAGAAGAACAAGTTCGGCTTCTACTACAACAACAAGAAGCGCGAGTACACGAACGCGGTCAACAACACCTCGCATGAATCGCTGAACACGACGTACTTCTTCCCGTTCTCGGACAACCTGGTTCAGTGGTCGGCGCCGCAGACCAACCGGCTGCTCCTCGAGGCCGGCTTCTGGCGGCACCAGGAGACCTGGGGTGGCCGCAGGGCTGACGCGTCGATCGCCGATCCGCTGGCGATCGGCATCACCGACAACAACCCGCAGACGCTTGTGCCCGGCTACGCGCAGCTGATTCAGAACTACCACGGCCGCGTCGGTGCGACCGACACCCCCAGCCACAACCCGAACTATCGCGGCAATTTCGCGATGTCGTATGTCACGGGCGCGCACTCGTTCAAGACCGGTTTGGATCTGAACGGCGCGTATCGGTGGGCCAACACGAGCTCGGTCGTTCCCTACAGCTACGTCGTCAGCACACTGGCGAACAACGGTGTCGGCCAAGGCATCCCGGTGCCGACGACGTTGACGTTGCGATCTGACGGATGCACCGATCCGCTGATCCGTCAGGTGAACGGAGTATTCGTTGGCGGCGACACCTCGCCGAGGCCTGATTGCCCGACTCTGGCACGCAACAAGGTGACCAGCGAAGGCGGCGTGTTCGCACAGGACAAGTGGACGATCAATCGCGTCACCCTGAGCGGCGGCATCCGCTTCGACTGGTTCTTCTCCGAAAATCCCGAGTACAGCCTCGGGCCGTCGCTCCTGACGCCCGGCCGGAACTACACCGTTCCGAAGTTCAGCACGACGCGATACAAGGACTGGACACCAAAAGGCGCGATGGCCTACGACCTGTTCGGCGACGGCCGGACCGCGCTCAAGGTCAACGTCGGCAAGTACATGCTCGGTCAGGCGCTCGTTGTCGGCGGCCTTGCGAGCCAGCCCGGTTATAACGTGCAGCTCACCTCGTCCCGCTCATGGACCGACAACAATCGGAACTTCATTCCCGACTGCGATCTGACTCGCAACACGAACCAGGGTCCGACGCAGACCGGCGACGACTTCCAGGTCGACACCTGTCTTGCCGCCACTGCCCTGAACGCCAACTTCTATCGCAATGAACTGTTCCCCAATCTGGCCGTGCAGGATGACGCTCGGTACGGCTGGGGGAAGCGGCCGTACAGCTGGGAGTTCTCGACCAGCGCGCAGCACGAGATCAGCCGCGGTGTGTCGGTCAACGGCGGCGTGTTCTGGCGGTGGTTCGGCAACTTCTTGATCACCGACAACACCTCGGCAAAGGCGAGCGACTTCACCGAGTTCTCCGTCACACAGTCGGTGATTCCCGCCGCGCCGGCGCAGTCCGGAGGCCAGAGCCTGCCGAGCGACATCAACACGACGAAGTTCTACAACATCAACCCGGGCGTGGCTTCCAATCCGCTGCAGGGGTTGTCGAAGACGATGTTCCCTGACAGCAACGTCTACGACCACTGGTTCGGGTTCGACGTCGGTCTCAATGCCCGACTCCCACAGGGCATCATCTTCCAGGGCGGTCTGAGCACCGGGCATCAGACGACCGACTACTGCGACGTTCAGGATCCGGCGAAGGCGGGCAACGACGCCCTTCTCGAGATGCTCCTCGTCGCCGGCGTGAACAACTCGCTGGCGACGTGCCACATGGAACAGAAGTGGCTGCCGCAGGTGAAGTTCCTCGGCTCCTACACCGTTCCGAAGATCGACGTCCAGATCGGCGCGTCGTTCCAGAGCATCCCCGGGGTCGAGTACGGGGCGAACTATGCGGCGGCGAACTCAGACGTCAGCAGGCCGGTGGCCAACGGTGGCCTCGGCAGGCTTCCGACCGGAGCCACCATCACCCAGTCGACCGCAGTGAACCTGATTCAACCGGGTTCTCTCTACGGGCCGCGGTTCAATCAGATCGATATGCGATTCGGCAAGATCGTGCGCTTCGGCCAGCGACGTGCGAATGCCAGTATCGACCTGTTCAACGTGCTGAACGCGGACACGATCTCTAACGCGAGCTCGACCTACTCGACCTGGCTCGCCCCAGCCGCTGTCGTCGCGCCGCGCCTGATGAAGGTGTCGTTGACGTTCGACTTCTGATTCGGTGGCGGGTCTCGAGACCCGCCTCCACAGCCACAGACCCGCCTCTCTCGGAGGCGGGTCTTTTTCTGTACGATGGCCCCACCCGCGTGACCCACATGGCCAGACGGACCCGCGTCGCCGTGATCCTGACGATGGCGATACTCGCGTCGAGCGCATGTCGCTCGGAGAAGAGTGCGCCGGCTCCCTCGCCGCAACCAGCGGCGCAGGCCACGCGACAGTTGCAGCCCGTATCGCCGCCGGATCTCTCACGCATGGATCCGATGGTTGCTGCGCAGATCACAGACCGCTATCAATTTCTCCAGGCGCTCATTGGCCAATCAGGGGCGCCCCCAGGTGAGCTCGCGCGGGCGTACGGCGACATGGGGAACCTATTGATGGCCGCCGAGGAGACCGCAGCTGCCGAACCGTACTACCTCCACGCCGAATCGCTCGCACCCAATGAAGCACGCTGGCCGTATTTTCTCGGACACGTGTACATGGCGACAGGCGATCTGCCCCGGGCGACGGCGACGTTCGAGCGCGCACGCCGCCTGCAACGCGACGACGTCGCCACGCTCGTATGGCTTGGAAAGCTCTATCTCGATAGCGGCCAGCCTGAGTCAGCCGAGCCGCTGTTCCGACAGGCGCTCTCTAACCAGCCTCGAGTCGTAGCGGCGTTATACGGTCTTGGACGTGCCGCCCTCGCTCGACGCGATTACCCCCACGCCGTCGAGTACCTGGAACAAGTACTCGCGGCCGATCCCCGAGCATCCGCCGCACACTACCAGCTGGCACTTGCGTACCGGGAGCTTGGCGATACCGCGAAAGCCGAGGCGCACCTCCGACAGCGAGGCACCGTCGAGATCGGTCCGCCAGATCCATTGATCACGGAGATTCGCGGTCTCCTTCGCGGCGCTGCTGCCGAGGAAGAACGCGGCATGCGAGCGCTGGAGAACCGAGACTTCAAAGCTGCGGCGGAACACTTTCAACGAGGACTCGAGGCAGCGCCGGACAATCCCTCGTTGCGTCACAAGCTCGGCACCGCGCTTGCGCAGATGGGCGACACCCGCGGCGCGGTCGCGGCCTTTGAGGAAACGGTGCGACGAACACCGAATTACGCACAGGCGCATTACAGCCTGGGCGTGATGGCCGCGTCGACCGGACGTGCCCAGGACGCGGTGCGGCATCTGTCGGACGCGATTCGGTACGAGCCACGATATGTCGAAGCGCGTCTGCAACTGGGAGAAGTGCTCGCCCGCAGTGGTCAATTCGAGCAGGCTCGAGCACAGTTCAAACGCGTGATCGAGATCGATCCCGGCGTGGCCGACGCGCGATTCGGGTATGCAGGGGCGCTTGTCGGCCTACGCCGGTATGCCGAGGCGCGCGAGGTTCTCAGCGAAGCGGCGAGGCTTTATCCTGATCAACCGCGATTTGGCGAAGCGCTGGCCCGTCTGCAAGGCGTGGGGCGTTAAGCACCGGCCGCAACCGCATCGTTCGAGCTCAGCGCGAGTGTTTTGGACGGGCTTTTGCGCCCTCCCCTGATTGCGATAAATGCCTCCTCGGCGTAACATGCCCGCCCGTCAGAGCCCGGTTTCGGCCCCCACCCTCAGGAGGGTAAATGAAGCGTGCACTAGCCAGAAGCGTGGTGTCGTTCCTGTGTCTGGTCTTTGTACCAGCCGCGGCATACGCCCAGGCGTCGTTTAGCGGGATTGTGAAAGATACGTCCGGGGCGGTATTGCCCGGCGTCACCGTCGAGGCATCGAGCCCCGTACTGATCGAGAAAAGCCGCTCCGCGACAACCGACGGAGAGGGCCGCTACATCATTCAGGACCTCCGCCCTGGTACATATCGGGTGGCGTTCACGCTGCCCGGGTTCAAGACCGTCGTGCGCGACGGCGTCGAACTACTCGGGACCAGCGTTGTGACCGTCAACGCTGACATGGCCATCGGCACGGTCGAGGAAACCATCACCGTTTCGGGTGCCACACCAACCGTCGACCTGCAGAGCACGACGCGGCAGGTCTCGATCACGCAGGAAATCGTTTCGCAGCTTCCGAGCTCGCGTAACCCGTTCGCGCTCGGCGTGCTGATTCCCGGCGTGCAACAGAGCTTTGGCAGCCGTGACGTCGGCGGCGCTGTCGTCGCGGAAGTCGCGGCGCTCGCCGCTAACGGCGGTCGTACGGGCGATCAGCGCATGATGGTCAACGGCGTGGCGCTCAGCTCCGGTATCGCGGGAGGCTGGGGCGGCGGCGCGGTGCCCAATGCGTCAGGTACGCAGGAATTCGCCATCGACGTCTCGGGTGTCGATGCGCAGGCGGCGACCGGTGGCGTCCGCGTGAACTTCATCCCGCGCGACGGCGGCAACCGTTTCAGCGGCACCATCGCGGGCAGCTACTCCAAGGGAAGCTTCGCGTCGGACAACTACACCGGCACCGACGTGCAGCAGCGCGGACTCACAGCGCCGAGCACCATCAAAGCGAATGGCGAGTTCAATCCAGGTGTCGGCGGCCCGATCAAGAAGGACAAGGTGTGGTTCTTCCTGTCCGGCAAGTACGTGTATGCCGACAACTTCGTGGCCGGCATGTTCTTCAATGCGAACGC
>JBKPRH010000163.1:0-4022 GCA_046765795.1 Acidobacteriota bacterium
CCGACTCATGAAAGGCATTGTACTGAAAGTGTCGCAGCTGGCCGGTAAGCCGAATTCTGTAAGCCGTCGCGAAAGCGACGGCCGACGCCCATTCCTCTAGGCCGGCGATTGCTCGCCGGCTCCAGCGACCTACCCGGTGGCCTGGGGCGAGCAGCCCTCATAACGCCACCCTATTTGGTCTTGCTCCGTGCGGGGTTTTGCCTGCCACCGACGTTACCGCCGGCGCGGTGCGCTCTTACCGCACCTTTTCACCCTTGCTTCGTCGCGCCCGAAGACGCGCCGGTGAGCGGTGTATTTTCTGTGCCACTGTCCGTCAGGTCACCCTGCCCGGGCGTTACCCGGCGCACTGCCCTTCGGAGTTCGGACTTTCCTCCTCCCCTCACACCCAAAGAGCGCAAAGGGACGCGGTCGTCTAGCCAACTGCGACCCATTCATTGTCGCACGCCGTTCAGTGTTGTGCGTTCTCGCTTCTCAGTTCGTGTTCATGTTCGCGTTCCATGTTCCGGTTCCGCCAGCGTGCCGAGGGGGACGCAGGCGCACGGGAACCAGCAACTGCGAACTCCGAACCGAACCTGAACACGAACTCAGAACAGAGAACCCCGAAGGGTGAACGACTATCCGTCGACTTCTTGTTTGATGCCGTACTGTTCGAGCTTCTTGTACAGATTGCTGCGCGGCGTGTCGATGATCTCGGCCGTCTTTGAGATGTTCCAGTTGTTCTCGCGTAGTTTCTGGACGAGATACGCGCGCTCCGCGGCATCCTTGAATTCGCGAAGCGTGCCGGCACCGGCGGGCTGCTGCCCGTCGCTCTTCGGAACCGCGTTCGCGGCGGCACTCTCCGGTGCGGCGGCTGCCGCCGCAGGGATGGGCATCCGCACGGGAGACGACTCCGAATTGCGAATATCTGCCGGCAGATCCTCAGCGCGGACAGAATCGGTCGGCGTCATGATCATCAGCCGTTCAACGGTGTTGCGCAGCTCGCGGATGTTGCCGCGCCAACGATAGCGCGACAGGGCATCCAGCGCCGCAGACTCGAACCGTTTTGGCTTGAGGTTGTGTTCTTCGGCGGTTCGCTTCGCGAAGTGCTGCACGAGACGCGGAATGTCCTCGCGACGTTCGCGCAGCGGCGGTACGACGATCGGGATCACGTTGAGCCGGAAGTAGAGATCGTCGCGGAACTCGCCGCGCTCGATCGCCTCTTCAAGATTCTTGTTGGTCGCCGCGATCACGCGCACGTCGACCTTGATCGTCCGCGCCGATCCAAGCCGTTCGACTTCCTGCTCTTGCAGCACGCGAAGCACCTTGGCCTGCGTCTTCTGGCTCATGTCGCCAACTTCGTCCAGGAAGATCGTGCCGCGATCCGCCTGCTCGAACTTGCCGACCTGCTTCTCGGTCGCGCCGGTGAACGAACCCTTTTCGTGGCCGAACAGCTCCGATTCGATCAGCTCCTCGGGAATCGCCGCGCAGTTCACCTGAACAAAGCGCTATCCCGCGCGTGGGCTGTTGCGGTGAATCGTCCGCGCCACGAGTTCCTTGCCGACGCCGCTTTCACCGAGCAGCAACACCGTCGCGTTCGTCGGCGACGCTCGCTGCACCGATTCAAGCACACTACGCAGAGCCGGGCTCTGACCGACGATCTCGTAGCGCGACTCCATCGCCAGCTTGAGATCGCGGTTCTCGGCCGAGAGCTCCGACTGCTTGAGCACGTTGCGGAGCGTGACGATCACGCGCTCGGTGCTCAGCGGCTTTTCGAAGTAGTCGACGGCGCCTGATTTGATCGCTTCGACCGTGGTTGCCGTCGAACCGTGGCCCGAAATCATGATGATCGGCAGGCTCTCGTCGAGCGCATGGAGCTTGCGCAGTACCTCCATGCCGTCCATGCCGGGCATCTTGATGTCGAGGAGCACGGCGTCGGGACGCTCGCGCTGGATCGCGGCCAGGCCATCCTGGCCGCTGACCGCGCCCATGAACTGATAACCCTCGTACTCGAGGATCATCTTCAGCGAGTCACGAATGGCGGACTCGTCGTCTATGACGAGGATGCGAGGCTTATTCAACTTTGACGGTGTGCAGCTCGCGGCGCGTGATCTCGGGTTTGTAGAGATACAACGCGAGCACTTCGCCGGACCGCGCATGCGCAGTCAGGCGACGGTAATCCTCGATGGATCGCACGGGCTGCCGATTGATCTCGAGCAACACATGTCCGCGTTCGATGTCGGCATCGAACGCCGGGCTCAACGGGTCCACGCGTGACACGATGACGCCCTCGAGGCCCTTGGGGAGATTGAAGCGCTGCGCGAACTCAGGGTCGATCTCGCGCACCGAAAGTCCCAGCGCCGGGCCGGGATTGCTGGACGGCCGTGTTTCGTCGCGCGGCAGCTGACGCTCGCGTAGCGGACGCTCGGCCAGCTTCACCGGCACGTTGAGCGACCGTCCGTCGCGCATCACTTGCAGCGTCGCCAATGTGCCCGGTTGCCGTGCCGCGACGTTCTGGATCAGCTCGTCGTTGCGGAGGACCGGCTTGCCATCAACGGCCACGATCACATCGTATGGCCGCAGTCCGGCGCGCGCGCCCGGCGAGCCTGTAGTCACGTCCTGCACAAGCGCCCCGCCAGACGACTTCAGGCCAAGCGACTTCTGTAAATCGGCATCGACATCCCGCAGCGCCACACCGATATAGCCGCGCGACACGCGACCTTTCTCACGTAACTGCGGCAGGATCGCGCTCGCCTGATTGATGGGAACCGCGAAACCAATATTGGATGCTCGCGAGCTGATCGCCGCGTTGATGCCGATCACCTCGCCGCGTGCGTTGATCAGCGGACCTCCGCTGTTGCCAAAGTTGATGGCGGCGTCAGTCTGGATATAGCGATCCAGTGACGAGTCGAACAGCTTTCGCCCGATGAAGCTCACGACGCCCACGGTCACCGTGTGTTCGTAGGCGAGCGGATTGCCGATTGCCAGCACCCATTCACCGACCCGGAGCGCGTCGGAATCGCCGAGGGGCGCATGCGGCAGCGGCTTCGCCGACGTCACCTTGATCAGCGCGATGTCGGTGTCGGGATCTGAGCCGATGCGCTCGGCTCGCAGCGTACGGCCGTCGGCCAGCCGAACATTGATTCGATCCGCCGTCTCGATCACGTGGTGATTCGTGAGGATCAATCCGGTCTCGTCGATGATGAAGCCCGTACCCGCGCCCCGCCGCGGTCCTTCACGCTCGCGCTCCGACGGACGGCCAAACCCATCAGGACTGTCCGGCAGCAGCATCTCCAGCCGCCGGCGAGTCCGCGATCCATCGCGCGTCGTCGCATCGATGTTGACGACGGCAGGGTTGAGCTGTTCGGCGATGTCGGCAAACGAATTGGCCATCGGCCCGGTGGTCGCGGTGGCCGTGGCGCGCACTGTCGAACGCGTGGATGGCGGTGCGGATTGCGCCGGCGCGGGCATCGTCGAGCCGGCCACGATGAGACCGACCAGGAAGGACACCGTCGCGACCAGGCAAACGGTCACGAGCAGGAATCGCCGGGGCATCGTCCACATTATAGGGGGCTTTAGGCTTTGGACTTTAGGCTTTGGGCTCTTGGCTTTGGCCTTCGAGCAACGCCTGAAATTGTTGCTCGTCCAGCATCGGCACACCGAGGTCGCGGGCCTTGTCGGCCTTGCTCCCGGCCTCCGCCCCAACAATGACCCCCGTCGTCTTCTTGCTGACAGAACCTGCGACTTTCGCGCCCAGACGTTCAAGCGCGGCTGTCGCCTGCTCGCGCGACATCGATGACAGCGTTCCGGTGATGACGTAGGTCTTGCCGGCCAGTGGTTTCGGGCCTGCGTCGGCGGCGCGCTCCGACTCAGGCACTTCCATCCGCAGCCCTGCGTCACGAAGCCTGTCGAGCAGGGCCTGGTTTCTCGGCTCGTCGAGCCAGGTTCGCAGTGATTCGGCCAACACAGGACCGATTTCGTTCGTGGACTGCAGGTGATCGAGGGACGCCCGAATGAGAACATCGACCGAGCCGAATGCCCTGGCC
>JBKPRH010000164.1:0-11776 GCA_046765795.1 Acidobacteriota bacterium
GGCGTTTTCGAGCTCGGTGAGCGACTGCAATTTGGCGCGCGCTTCGTCGGCCTCGCCAGCCGTTTTGAATGGTCCGACGCGCACGTAGTACAGCAGACCACGCGACGCTTCAGTGGGCACCTCGAATGCGGGGAATCCCGACTGTGTCAGCCGCTGCACGAGAGATTGCGATCGATCGTGACTCGAGAACACAGCGACCTGAACGACCCATGTATCCGATGAGGAAGGCGCTGACGCCTGCGCTGTCGCCGCCGCGCTGGTCTGCGCTGCGAGGATAGGGCTCGAGACCATCGGTGCGATCGACGCCTGCGCGACGGTGGTCGCGTTCGCGGCCGGCGCTGCGGGTGCTCCGGTCTGCGCCGGTGCCGCAGTTTGTGCAGGCGCCGTGGTCTGCGCGGCCGCCGTGTTCTGTACGGCCGCCGACGTTCGTGTGGGCGAGACGCCTGTGCGCTGCGCGGTGACGGCGAACCCGCCAGCGATCAGCACGACGGACATCGACAGAACAGCAAGGCCCGCCGTCTTCAACCCGGCAAAGCGGCCCTCACGGCGAACTTCACGGTCAACACGCCACTTCCAGACCGGCGCAGCGGACGCCCCCTCTCCGACCGGAGCCGGCGCCGCTTCCCACTCGCGCTTCGGCAAAGTAGCGGGGATATCCAACAGCGCATGCAAATCAGATTTCGTGCTCGGAGCGTCCGGTGTGCGACGTCGATCGAACAGACCGGCAGGATTCGACGCTGGCGCTGAAGCCGGCGCTGCGGGCGGGGCCGCAGGCGACGCGGGTGCAGTGAACAGCGGTGCAGGCGCAGCGAATGCCGGTGCTGATGCAAGGAACGACGACACTTGCGCGGCCGCTGCCGGTGCAGGAGCGACCGGTGCAGCAGCAATCGGTGGCGGCGCCATCGGCGCAGCAGCAACCAGTGGCGGCACCACCGGAGTCGCGGCGATCGGTGGCGGTGCGGAGACAGCCCGGGCCGGCTCGGGCGCGATGGGTCGGATCGGAATGCGCTCGACGACCTGACCGCCCATGGAAATCTGTCCAGACACCATCTGCAGTTGGTCAATCGCTTCAGAGACGAGCGGCGCGCCAATCACCGACACACGCGCCTCCTGCGCGTGCGACATCGCGCGATCGCAAATGATGTTGATGAGACGCGGCACGCCGTTCGACGCCGCGTGGATCAAGTCAATGGCTGCCGACGCGAACGCAATGCGCTCTTTCGTGCCGCCAACCGTCGCCAGGCGATGCGCGACGTATCCCGCGAGGTCCTCCCTCGTCAGCGGTCTCAGCTCGCACCGCATCGTCACGCGCTGATCGATCTGGCGCATCTGGAATTGCTTCAGCCGCGTCTGCAATTCGGGCTGGCCAACGAGAACAATCTGCAGCAGACGGCGGCCCGCTTCGAGCTCGGAGAGTGCGCGAATCTCCTCGAGGAGAGGCTGGGCGAGATGCTGCGCCTCATCAATCACGAGCACCGCAAATGCGTCCACCGATTCCAGCGAGGTCAGGAACTCATAAAGCTGATAGCTCAGATCCGACCGCGACGCATTTGACATTCGGCCGCGGCGCAGGTCGTCGACCGAGACCTCACCGAAGTCGACGAGCAGCATCCGCAGCAAGTCTTCGCGTGACAGGTGCGGATCAGGAACGAACGTAGTGAAGGTCTTGCGATCGAGCTGATAGAGCGCGGCACGGCACAGCGTGGTCTTCCCCGTCCCCATCTCGCCGGTCAGGACGATGATGCCTTCGCGGCGGCGAATGGCCGAGAGCAGGTCGTCAAGCGCCGCGCTATACGCCGGGCTCTTATACAGCGACCGTGGATCGGTGGACAGACTGAATGGCTTGGCCTTGAGCCCGAAGTGCGGCTCGTAGGTCAGTGCGCCGGAAGTCGCAGCCGACTGCGGACCGTCAGCGAAGTCAGCATCCGAAGCGAGGACGTTGTCCGGGCTATAGCCCTTCCAGTCGCTCATGTCGTAGGCATCTATCGGCGCACGCGCACTGCCATGACAGCCCAATCGCGGCATTTACGGCCGGATCTCTGCAGGTGTGCGCAATTCTGCGTCCTACACCCTACCTGAGCGGGAACCGATACACGGTCAACGGGGCGCTTGAAAAGGCCCAGCGCATACATGCAGACGACGGACCCCCAACGTCTCCTTCGTGACCCAGGCGGCCCACTCGTGCGGCCACGGCCTGCGGAGATCCATCTCCGCGACAGGCTCAGTGTCTTCTATCGCTACCGCTACGTCGCGCTCCTGGCCTTCGTCGTCGTACTCAGTGTCGCCGCACTGCGCGCGTACTCGCAGACGCCACTCTACCGATCCAGCGTGCGCCTGCTGATCGATCTCGAGGACGAACGCTCGCTCGCGATGGAAGGCGTGAGCACGACGACGAACAACTCGAACTACATGCAGGACCCGGAGCCGTACTTCCAGACGCAGTACCGGATCCTGACCGGCCGCGATCTCGCACGCCGCGTGCTCACGAAGATCAACGGTCCCAAGGCGGTTACTGACGGACAGGTCGGCGACTTCGCAGGGCACGTCTCAGTCGAGCCGGTTCGCGCCAGTCGTCTCGTCGATGTGGTCTTCGTCTCGGCGGATCCGGCGCTGGCGGCAAATTCCGCCAACATACTCGCCGAAGAGTACGTGCAGCAGAACCTCGACCTCCGGCGCCAGAACATGGAGCGCAGCCTCGAGTGGCTGTCGCAAGAACTGGCGCGTCAGAAGACGATCGTCGAAGCCAGCGAGCGCGCGATGGCGCAGTATCGCGAAGAGCAGAATGCCCTCTCGCTCGAAGATCGCCAGAACATCGTCATCTCGCGGCTGAATCAGTTGAACGAAGCGGCCACGCGTGCGAGAACCACCCGTGCGCAGAAGGAGTCGCTCTATCGGCGCCTGGACAGCCTCAGTCCCAAAGCGACGCCGGAATCGATCCCCGAGATCCTGCAGAACCCCTACATTCAGTCACTAAAGGCCCAGGTCGCCGAGCTCGAACGGCGCAAGGCGCTCCTCTCGGAGCGCTACGGCGACAAGCACCCCGAGATGCTGACCGTCAACGCGTCTATCCAGGACGCGACACGGCAGCTGAATCTCGAGATCGCCAAGGCCGTGGATGCTATCCGGCATGACTACGAGTCCGCGATGCTCGAAGAGCGGACGCTGGCCAGCGCTCTCGATGAGCAGAAAGGACTGGCCACAGATCTCGATCGCAAGAGCGTGACGTACACCGTGCTCCAGCGCGACGCTCAAAGCAATCGCGAGCTGTATCAGACGCTGCTCCGCCGCGAGAAGGAGCTGCAGGTGCTGGCCAACAGCCGTGGCAACAACGTGCGGCTCGTCGAACGCGCGGCAGTTCCCCAGGCACCGTTCAGTCCGAACCTTCGGCGCGCCATGATGCTCGGCGCGATCGTGGCGTTCCTCGTCGCCGTGGGGCTGGTGCTCGGCCTCGATTATCTCGACGACACGGTCAAGACGCCGGAAGACATCGCGCGATTGGGACTACCCTTCCTCGCCTTGATTCCAGCTGCGCGATCGGGTCGCGATCGGCTCTCCGGCAACAATGATTTCAGTGAAGCCATCCGTTCGCTGCGTACGTCGATCGCCCTGAGCACCCGCCAAGGCGGCAGCATCGTTCTGGTCACCAGCGCGCAGCCGCTCGAAGGCAAGACGACGACGGCGTGCAATCTCGCGGCGGCGCTCGCCTACGGTGGCGCCAAAGTACTGCTCATCGATGCCGATATGCGGCGGCCCGGAGTGCATCGCAATTTCGGTCTCGAGAATCGTTGCGGATTGTCCGAGCTCTTGAGTGGACAAGCCGCTCTCACGCAAGCGGTTCAGCGCCTCGCCGAACCCGACTTGTGGATCATGCCCGCCGGATCAACGCCGCCCAATCCGTCTGAGCTCCTGGCATCGGGCCGCATGGAGGCGCTGCTCGGCCAGGTGCAGAACGGCCCGTTCGACTGGGTCATCGTCGATACACCTCCGGTGCTGGCAGTCACGGATGCCTCGATTCTCACGCAGTGGGTGTCGGGTGTGGCCTTCGTGGTGGGGTCAGAGATGACGCGCCGACGGCTGGCGGAGCGCGCCATTGAGACGCTCGCTGCGGGGCGGCCTCGGATCCTGGGCGCGGTGCTCAACCGCGTTGATGTCACGCGCAACAAGTATTACTACGCGAGGCACTACGGCTACGGGAACCGCTATCTGACCGCCGAGACGTAAGGCCGCCACCACTTCCGAATCCCATTCAACAGGCGGGACACGTAAAAGGCGGGCAACCAGGCCCGGCTGGTGACGCCGTATTTCGCCTGCATGTAGTGCGCAGGCGGCAGTACGTGCTCGCGCAGCAGACGCGCGGAGCCCACAAGGCCGAGCGCGCGCGCATCGGCGACTAGACGATCGACCGGGCGCAAACCCTTTCGCACGAAGACCGCCGATGCCTCGGACGGACCTGCCTCGAGCGCCGTCAACACCTCGGGCGGCACTGGTGTCTGAAACAACGACTCCGCCCGCTTCAGCCCTTGCAAGCAGATCGTGCGGACCGAGCGATCTACCGCTCGCGCCGTGAACGTCTCCCACTCGGACCGCCCGAAGCCGCTGGCCAGCCGGTGAATGTCTTCGATCCAGTACCGCCGCTCGACATCAGGGTGATGCGCGGCGCGATGCACGCATGCGATCAACAGCGAATCAACCGCCGAGGGCACACGTATCGCGTAGTCCTCCACGCGCACCATCACGCTGCGAGCGACTAGCTCGTCGTGGGTCAGCACCTGAGAGACGACCTGAGGATTGGCGATCCGCCAATGAATATCGAGCAGGTGGTCGATGCCGAGGTGGTCGACACGCTCGAACGGAGCCTGGTACATGACCAGGTCCCCCGAAATGAAAGTGAGGTGGTCGTAACCCAATCGCCGGACAACGGCGAAGACACGCTCGCGGCTCTCGGGTGCAATGAGCACATCCGCGTCAGCGTGAGGGCGCTGCCAGGATTCCGCGTAGTGCGTGTGCGCGAGCGCAGCGCCTTTGAATACCAGAGGGATGGCGCCCTCGTCCTCCAGCGCGCGAAGGACGGAGACGAGCTCGCGAACCTGCACCGCGTCGGTGAGGACAGACACGTGCGATTGTCGATTGACGAGGGACGATTGACGAATTGACATTCCGCAATCCATCAATGAATCCGTCAATCGGACATCGTCAATCGTCAATTCCGTCCGCGTCATCCCATCACCGATCGGAAGAACATCTGGCGAGCTGGCGCATGCTTGAGGAGCGCGACGATCAGCTTGCGGTGGCGATTGAACGACGCCGTCCGCCTGACGATCGGCATGACGCCGTCGGTGCGAGCCAGCGTGAACAGGCCTTCGATGTCCTCATCCGGCATGCGCTGCGCCAGCAGGCGGAATGACAGCTGCGTGTCGAGCTCGCTCTCGAGGCGCGCACGCCAGCGGCGCTCGTACTCAGACAATCGCGTCGCAGACAGGTCGCCGTCCTGCAGGGCCGCGGCAAGAACAGACGCACCAAGCGACGCCGAGACCAGGCTGTAGTAAATCCCCCCGCCTGTCGTCGGCTTGACCAGACCTGCCGCGTCGCCGACCGCGATGAAACGATCGCCATACGTCCGTGAGATGCGGCTGAGCGGCAGGATTTTGAGGCGTGGCGGCCCGGCGAGCGGTAACTCCATACCCCATCGCTCGGCGACGCGCTCCACGACTCGCATGAAGTAGGTCGGGGCGTCCGCTTCGGCCATCACGCCGATGCGCGCGAACGACCGGCCACCGCGTTGGATAGGCACGACCCACGCGAACCCGCGAGGCGCCACCTCGCTGCCGAAATGGACCTCAACGTCGCCGGGCGTACTGGCTGGCAACTCCCTTTGCGCCGTATGCAGCAGCAGCGACGGCACCCCGAGACCAAGCTGTCGATGCAGCGCATACCGGCCGCCGCACGCGAGCACACACGAGCGCGCGTGGAGCAATGGCTGACCGGCGGCCTGAATCGTCACGCCGTCTGCCGTCGCTGTGATGCGATTGACGCGCGCGCCACGAATGAGCTCAGCGCCCGCGCGCACCGCTTCGTCTGCCAGGCTTCCATCGAAGAGTGCGCGGTCTACGACCACGGCCTCGACGACGCGAGTCCTGTAGACGATGTCTTGTCCTGAGGGAGAGAAGAACCGAGCGGTGGTCAGCTCGTTGAGGATGGATTCAGTGGAGAGACGAAACTCGTCGAAGGCTTCTCGGGCAAGAACGCCAGTGCAGTGCACCGGGTCGCCGACGATTTGATGTTCTTCAAGGACTGCGACGCGGAGTCCACGCGTCGCCAGTTGACGTGCTACTTGTAATCCCGCCGGACCTGCCCCAATGACGACCCCGTCATACATCCCGTGACGAGTATCGGCGTCGCCAGCTCAACTGTCAACGTTGACAGCGAGCGGCGTCTGTTACTCGGACGCGATCGAGCGCGGCGGGAAGAGCTCGGCGAGATCCCAGAGACAGAGCTGCCGATCGCCGTTGCTGGTCTCGTTCACCACATGAAGCGGTGACGGAAACGAGAACGGCGGGCGCTCGAAGTTCACGCGACGGAAGCTACCAAGGGGAATGTCGTGATAGCTCTCGACGTCGCGATCGTTGGTGAGAAATAAAAACTGAATGCCAGCGGTTCGAAAGTTCGCCAGGGCCGCGCGAATCAGGTGCGTCGGCAGATGGATGAAGCAGTCGCGGCAGAGCACGGCATCGGCCGATGGAAGGCGATCGGCCACGATGTCGGCGCAGAGAAAGCGGACGCGATCCGTAGCGTACAGACGTTCGTTGCGATCGATGAGGTCGCGAACGATGTCCACGCCGACATAGCGGTCGAGCGAGCCGGCGACATATTTCATCCAGTGGAAATCACCGCAGGGCGCGTCGAGGAGCGATCTGATGCCGAATCGCGCGAACACCGCCGGGAGTTCGCGCCGGATGGCATCCGTCGCGGCGGTCCCCGAGCCGCCGCCTGACGCCGA
Source organism: Acidobacteriota bacterium (assembly GCA_046765795.1). Classification (GTDB taxonomy): domain Bacteria; phylum Acidobacteriota; class Vicinamibacteria; order Vicinamibacterales; family UBA2999; genus Gp6-AA40. The sequence goes on from JBKPRH010000164.1 coordinate 6,998, forward strand.
TTCGGGATCACCCCACAAATTCCTATCGTAAATCCGCTCGAACACGTGGCGGCGATGAGCGCGGCCGCGGACGCGATGCTGGACCGCGTCACGGAAACGCCACGCCTGGAAGCGCAGGTGGTCGAGGGTCATTTACAGCTTCGAGCCCCTCGTCTCCCATGTACCGCGGAAGGTGATCCAGAACGACATCAGGATCAGCCGGACGTCCAGCCAGAAGGACTGGCGACGCACGTATAGCAGGTCGTAACGGAACTTCCAGCGGCGGGTAATGTCGCGCGGCGCATAGATCTGGGCGATGCCCGTGAGACCAGGCCGTACACGTGAACGCTCCTCGAACCCCGGCACGTCCTCGAGTTTCTCGACGACTCCCTGGCCGCCGACTTCAATCTCACCCGGCCGCAGCGCTCGGGGGCCGGTGAAGCTCATATCGCCGCAGAAGATGTTCCACAGCTGTGGCAGTTCGTCCATGGCGGTCGCGCGCATGAGGCGCCCGACTCGGGTGACACGCGGGTCGTGCTCGGTCGCCTGAATCGCACCAACCTTCGCCTCAGCGTCAGGAATCATCGAACGGAACTTGCGCACGTCGAACGGCACGCCGTTGCGTCCCGATCGCTGCTGGCGATAGAACACTGGGCCGCCGTCCTCGAGCTTGATCACGATGGCGAGGACGGCCCACAACGGAGCGGACACAATGAGGCCAACGCCTGAAAGCGCCACGTCCAACGCGCGCTTGGCCAACAGGCCGATCCGGCCAGTCAACGTCAGCGGCGAAGACCGTTTCGCGCGAACGACCTCGTCATAGAGCGCCACGGTCGCGCGGCACATGGTCTCGGCCGTGAACGTCTCGATAACCCGCTTGCGTCCGGCGTCGCCAAACTGATCGCGGAGTTCGCGATCACCGCACAGCCGCTCCAGGGCGGCCCGCAGTTCGGTGACGTTGTTTGGCTTGACGACAATGCCGGTGCGTTCGTGCTGATTGACCCAGGACGTGCCGGTCTGAAGCTCGGTGCTGATGACCGGGTGGCCGCACAGCATCGCCTCGATCTGCACCATACCGAAGGCTTCCTGCCTGCTGACAGAAGGCAGGACAAACACATCGCACGCGTGATACCAGGCGAGGAGTTCGGCGTCTGAGATGTCGCCGACGAACCGAACCCGATCGCCAAGCCCTGAGTCGACGGCCATCGCCATCAGCGACACCTGGCAGGGACCATTGCCGACAATCACCGTCAGCGCATCGAGTCCCTTGACCGCCTCGAGCAGCACGTCTACGCCCTTGTAGGGCACGAGGCGCCCGACGAACAGCACGATCGGCGAGGCCACGTTCGCGCGAATCGCCTGCACTCGTGTCCCGGTCATACCTGACAAGCGATAGCGCGTGCGATCCAGACCGTACGGGATTACCGTGCACTTGCGCCGATACTGCGCGAGGGCCGGAAGGTCCAGCATCGGCGGCGACGCGACGACGATCCGCACCGCGCGCCGAAGCGCGAATTCGAGCAGGGGCTGATAGAACAGTCGGTATTGCAGCTTCGGACGAATCACCTCGCTGTGGATCCAGATGATCAGCGGCGCGTGTGGCCGCGCGATCGCGTATGCGAGCAGCGCCATTGGATTCGGCTCATGGAGCACGATGACGTCGGCATCGGCGCGCGAGAGCCATAGCGGCAACGTTGGCGCAACCGACACTGAGCCGATGTTGGCGATGCTGCCGACCCTCCGAACCGGGACGTCGTCTACGGTCTCATCAGTCGTCTCATTGACCTTATTGAGTACAAGCGCCTGCGTGTCGGCCGTCGGGCGCTCGCCACGACACAGCGTCTCGACGACGGTCTCGATGCCACCGCGATCGGGTGCGTAGTACTTCCCCAGGTGCAGAATGCGAAGCGCGCTCATTCCGACGCCGCCAGTCGCCGCGGGACAAGCCGGATCTGCGGCACCAGATCCCGATAGAGATCGGTCATGCGCCGGGCGTGTTCGGACCAGCTGAATCGCCGCGCCTGGGCAAGACTGGCTGAACATCTGGCGCGCCAGTCAGTGGGTGACGCCACACGCTCGTCGAGAAGCTCGGATATCGCCGCGACCCATGCTCGAACATCTCCCACCGGGCAGTATGTTGCCGCCCGCCCACCGACCTCGACGAGCGCGGGAATGCGACTGGCGATGACAGGCGTGCCGCTGGCCATCGCTTCGGCGACGGGCAATCCGAATCCTTCGCGCTCTGACGGCTGCAACAACATGGTCGCACGACGGTAAAGTGCGGCGAGCACACGGCGATCAACGAACGGCAGAACCGTCACGACATCCACCAACCCGAGTTGCTTCACCTGCCGTTCCTGCGCCGAAGTAAAGGTGTCGCCGACTCGAATCAGTCGCAAGGACGGCCACGTACGGCGGAGTATTGCGAACGACTCGAGCAGGACGTCAATACGCTTGCGGGGAATCGTACTGCCGACGTGCAGCAGCTCGATCGCTGCCGGATCGACCGGACCGAGCAATGCGGCCGCTTCACGATCGGCGCGGGCATCCGGCCGGTGCGTGCACGTCGGATGAACGCCGTTCGGAATGACAGTCACCCGAGACGCATCGACGATGTCATGCGCAATGAGCTCGTCACGACCAGCTTCACTGACGCAGACGATCCGCGCGGCTGCCTCAAGTCCTTCGAGCAGGCGATGCGCGAGCGCGCGCGACACGAGCGTGCCTCCGCGAGTACCTGGCAGCGCACCCGCAAACGCGTCCAGATCGTGGCACGTCACAATCGTGCGGTTGGCCGGAAGCGCGTGCACCAGATTCGCGTAGCTGTGATCGACGACGTGAAAGACATCGAAGTCGTCGCAACGCAAGGCCAGCCAGCGTGGATAGTCCCACACACGATTGACGATCCGGTCCGCAGTTTCGGCGAGACGTCCAGGCACGATCGGGAGGCGCGTAACACGCCGTACCATCGTCGGCCGAAGTTCAGTGGGATCGACAACGCGCAGGTCTGGGGCCTTGAGATTCAGGAGCAGCATCTCGGCGACGAGATCCATGCTGTGCCAGCGCTCCTCGCGGAGATCGGACACGATGGCGACACGTGGAAGGCTCACGCGACGCGCTCCTGCGGCGCTGAAACGGCCACCGGTTTTCGCGCGATCAGCCACCGCTGTGTCCCGAGTTGCGGGCCGAGCCATTCGACCGGCGAGGTGGACTCGCGCACCAGATCGAATTCAGCCGCGACGAGCCGGCGCAGGACGCGCCAGTTGAATCCTTTGTGATCGTGGAAGGTGCTGCCGTCTTCGCGTGCAATCACCGGCCGGGGCACATGCTGCGTCGACCGCGCGAATACGCTGCGCACCATCTCGATGAAGGTGTATCCAGTCGTGCCCGGGTAGTGACCGACTCCTCGCCATCCGGCAATCCGGCGCACGATCTGCTTCACGACGACAGGAATGCCCGTCTCGATCGGCACGCTGATCACCAGCGTGCCGCCCGGCGCGAGCAGACCCTTGAAGGTCTCGAGCATGGCCGCGGGATCGACCACGTGCTCCAGCACTTCCATGCAATAGATCGCGTCGTACGAACCCTGGTGCGTGGGGCGCTCCAGATCCTCGATGAGGACGAAGTGCAACCCCTTCTGCTCCTTGAACCGCTGCCGGCAGTCGGCCACGATCGCGGTCGTCAGCTCCGCGCCAACGGCCAGGCGTGGTGCGGGCTGCCCGTTCATGAGCAGTCCGAGGAACGTGCCGTCGCCGCAGCCGTAGTCGAGCGTGCGCGCACCGCTGACCTCTCGGGCCAGCCGGATCCCGGTGGCAAACCGACCGCGATGACTCCATGAGATGAGCCGCGATCGGCTGTTGATCTGCTTCTGCGCGTAAAAGCCCGCACGCACGGCATCGAGCAGCGTGTTCATGCGGCAGCCCTCTCGTGCGCGTGTGTCTCGACGCCCAACGAGGCACCGACCAGGCTGTGGCGCAGCTCGTTGAACGCCTTGGTCCGGCTCCACTCGCGGCACACGTATTCACGGCCACGTTGTGCCTGCTCATGAGCGGCATCCGCACGTGCGGCGATCGTAACGAGCGCATCGGCCATCGCCTTCACGTCGCGGCGTGGCGTGAGCATTGCGTAGTTGCCGAGATGCGCCGCCATGCCACCGACATTCGTGGCGACCACGGGAACCTCGCACGCCAACGCTTCGAGCGGTGACAGGCCGAGTCCCTCTTCGAGCGAGCCTTGCACCAGCGCATCGGCCGCACGCATGTAGTCGGCGAGTTCCGTCATGGGATGCACGGCGGGACGCGCAAGCACCCAACTTTCCGAATCATTGAGCCCGAGTGAGTGCGCCAGAGTGAGGAACTGTTCGTATCCGCCGCTCAAATTCAGAAGCACCGCGTTGAGCCCGCGAGCACGTGCCGCCGCGACCGCCTGCAGCACGGTCTCCGGGTCCTTCTCATGACTGACGCGGCTCGCCAGGATGATCAGGAATGCGTTCACTGGCAGATCGAGCCTTCGGCGGATCGCGACTCGCTCCTGAACGCCCGCAGGTCGGAAGGTCTCGACGTCGACGCCGTAGTAGTAGCCCGGCTCAGTGGCAGCGCAGTAACGACGCGCGATGTCCTGCAGATAGGGACCGAGGGCCAGGCAACTGGTCGCAAGTCGCCCGTTGACCGTCATCAATGTGCGGATGACAACTTCCCCCGCCCACGCAACCAACGGACCGATCTGCTCTCGCTCACGGCGGCACCGGAAGTACTCGACCGGAGGGAGCGCCATCGTCGTCACAACGGGAACGCCGCGCAG
>JBKPRH010000165.1:0-7399 GCA_046765795.1 Acidobacteriota bacterium
TGCGCTGCTGCTCGTCGATGCGTCACAGGGCGTCGAGGCGCAGACGCTGGCCAACGCGTATCTTGCCGTGGACAACGGCCTCGAGATCATCCCGGTCATCAACAAGATCGATCTGCCCAGCGCACAGCCCGACGAGTGCAAACGACAGATCGAGGACATCATCGGTCTCGACGCGTCGACCGCGATCCTTGCCAGCGCGAAGGACGGCACCGGCGTCCGCGACATCCTCGAGGCGGTCGTCGAGCGGTTTCATCCGCCAAAGGGCGATCCCGACGCCCCGCTCAAGGCGTTGATCTTCGACTCCTGGTACGACGCCTACCGTGGCGTCGTCATCGTCGTCCGCGTGATCGACGGTGTGCTGAGGCCGAAGACCAAAGTGCGTCTGATGGCGACCAAGCAGGACTTCGAGGTCCTCGAGCTCGGTGTGTTCTCGCCGAAGGCGACGCCGGTCGACGAACTCGGTGTCGGCGAAGTCGGTTTCGTCGTCGCCAACATCAAGGTCGTGGCTGACGCGAAGATCGGCGACACGGTCACTGAAACGCACCGACCGACGACCGAGCCGTTCCCCGGGTTCAAGGAGCTGAAGCCGATGGTCTTTGCCGGGTTGTACCCGGTGGAGAGTCACCAGTACGCCGAGCTGCGCGAGGCACTCGAGAAACTGCGGCTGAACGACGCCTCGTTCTTCTACGAGCCCGAGACGTCGGCGGCGCTGGGCTTCGGTTTCCGGTGCGGGTTCCTCGGCTTGCTGCATATGGAGATCGTGCAGGAGCGCCTGGAGCGCGAGTACGACATGGACTTGGTGACCACGGCACCGGGCGTGCTGTATCGCGTGACGACGACCGATGGGGACGTGCATGAGGTCGACAGCCCGGCGAAACTTCCCGATCCCGGACGCATCGCCAAGCTCGAAGAGCCAGTCATCACGGCCATGATCCTGACGCCATCGGAGCACGTCGGTCCGATTCTCCAGTTATGTCAGGACAAGCGGGGCGTACAGAAGAAGCTCGAGTACCTCAAGGCGGATCGCGTGCTCATCACCTATGAGCTGCCCTTCAACGAAGTCGTCATGGACTTCTACGACAAGCTCAAAACGATGTCGCGCGGCTATGCGTCGCTCGATTACCACGTCACGGGGTACTGGGAGTCGCCGCTGGTGAAGATGGACATTCTGGTCAACGGCGATCCCGTGGATGCGCTGTCGGTGATCGTGCACAAGGACGCCGCCTACGAGCGCGGCCGGGCGTTGGTCTCGAAGATGCGCGAGCTCATTCCGCGGCAGATGTTCGAGATCGCCATTCAGGCGTCGATCGGATCGCGCATCATCGCCCGCGAGTCGGTCAAGGCGATGCGCAAGAACGTGCTGGCGAAGTGCTATGGCGGTGACATCACGCGCAAGCGCAAGCTGCTCGAGAAGCAGAAAGAAGGCAAGAAGCGCATGAAGCGCGTCGGCCAGGTCGAGATTCCGCAGGAAGCGTTTCTCGCCGTGCTGAAAGTGGGAACCGAGTAAAGGTCAAAAGGCAAAGGTTCACGTTAGACGTGTATGTCGCAGGCTCACGGTGAAGGATTTCGAAAATCGGTCGTCCGCGAGTACTTCGAATCGATCTGCGTCGCGGTGATTCTGGCCTTTTTCGTGCGGACGTTCGTCGTCCAGGCGTTCAAGATTCCCAGTGGCTCAATGGAGCCGAACCTGCTGATCGGCGACCATCTGCTCGTCAACAAGTTCGTGTTCGCGCCTACGCTCTCGGGACTCGAGCGCATGCTGCTGCCGATCGATCCGGTCCGCCGCGGCGACATCCTCGTGTTCAAGTACCCTGAGGATCCGTCTCGCGATTTCATCAAGCGCGTCATCGGCCTGCCCGGCGACACGATTGAGATGCGGAACAAGAAGGTCTACGTCAACGGCGCCCCGCTCGGCGAGCCGTACGCGCATTTCATCTATCCGCCCGATGAGCCCGCCTCCGGCGCGCCAGACGTGGATTCCCCTGGCGACCTGTTGCGCTCGTTTCCGCCGATGATGGTTCCGCCCGATAACTACTTTATGATGGGCGACAATCGGGACAACTCACAGGACAGCCGCTACTGGGGGTTCATGCCGCGCGACTACGTGAAGGGCAAGGCGCTGTTCGTCTACTTCTCGTTCGGTGAGGGCGGAGGACTGGCCAACATCCGCTGGTCCAGACTTCTGCACCAGATTCACTGATGGCGCCCCGGGCGAAGCGGCGAACATCACGGCCGGAGGTGACGGTTCCGGTCGCGCCACCGCGGAAGTCGCAGGTGCGCGAGATGTTCGAGTCGATCTGCGTCGCCGTCATCCTCGCCTTTTTCGTTCGCACCTTCGTCGTTCAGGCGTTCAAAATCCCAAGTGGATCAATGGAGCCGAACCTGCTCATCGGCGACCATCTGCTGGTGAACAAGTTCGTGGCCGCGCCGACGCTGACGAGGGTTGAGGACACCCTGCTGCCGATTGAGACGATTCGCCGCGGGGATATCATCGTGTTCAAGCATCCGAAGATGCCGGAACGCGACCTGATTAAGCGAACGATCGGGCTTCCTGGCGAGACGATCGAGCTGCGCGACCGGCGCCTCTACGTCAACGGAAAGCCGCTCGACGAACCCTACGCCCACTTCCTATTTAAGGATCTCGCCGATGTTCCCGCGGGGGACGTCCGCCGGAATTTTGGCCCCGTCACCGTGCCGGAGGGGCAGTACTTCATGATGGGCGACAACCGGGATAACTCGGAAGACAGCCGATATTGGGGCTTCCTGCCCCGGGAATACGTGAAAGGCAAGGCCCTGTTCCTCTATATCTCGTTTGGCGAAGGAGAAGGCAGCGTGGCCAACGTCCGCTGGGCTAGAATCCTTCGGCAGATCCATTAAATGAAAACGCTGTTCAAGCTCGTCATCGCCATCCTGGTGTTGAACGCTGCCGTTCGCGGCGGTCTGGCCACGTGGAAGTACTACGAGTTCAAGGACGCCGCACAGCAGGTCGTGCTGTTTGGACAGCGCGCCGATCCAGAAGAAATCCAGGCCAACATCGTCGCCCGAGCGACTGAGATGAGCGTGCCGATCAGGCCCGACGATGTGAAGGTGAGCCGCGACGGCACGCGCACGGTCGCGGAGGGCTACTACATCCAGCCGGTGGACTTCTTCCCCAACTATCCGTGGCCGGTGAAGTTTACGTTCGTCGTGGATGCGATCTCGCTCGGCGATTCAGGACCCCGACGGAAGTAAGTCCTCGATCGCCTGCTCGAGATCCCGCTGTTCCTGGCTGATCCGCTTCACGTACTCGGCGTCTTTCACCGCGGCCAGGTTGGTGTCCACGTTCAGTCCAGCGCCGCGCGCAGAGGTCTTCAGCAGCTCGATCCCCACCGCGACGTCGCTTGATGCGGACGCCGCCCCACTCGTCGCAATAACCTCAGCCTCACGCATCGCGCGCTCGCACGCGCGGATCGTCGCCATCGGCGCTTCGGTGGCGGCGCGCATCGCCTCGTCTATGGCACGGTGGCGCGCGGCCTGTTCCACATCGCTGGACTTCGGTAGCCGGTAGGCGTTCATGACCGAGGTGTAGGCCTCACTGTCGCGCTCGATCAGTGCGGCGAGCTCCTCGCGCAGCGGACGTAATCGCGCCGCAGCGGCCGTGAGCGCAGTGCGTTCTTCGTCCGTTCCGTGACGAGTCTTGGGAAGACCGGCCACCATGATGAGCAGCGACGCGCCCACCGCTCCAGCCAATGCCGCGGCCGAACCGCCGCCCGGAACAGGGTGGCTCGACGCGAACGCGTCGAGAAGCTCGGCGATCGTGAGATGAGAGTACTGACTCACGAAACGATCCTTCCTCGTTTGATGACGTCTCGAATGGTGTTCGTTCCGACTCGCAGGAGTTCAGTCAGTGTACCGCGGACAATCACGGCATCCATCAGTTTGCCTACTTCGAGGCTGCCGACACTGTCGGCGCGATCGAGAGACCACGCCGCGTTCAGCGTGGATGCCACCAGCGCTTCTTCCAGCGTCATGCTCATATCGAAGCAGGCGAGCGACATCGCAAAGGGCATCGACGGCGAGAAGCCGCCACCAGGGTTGATGTCGGTGGCCAGCGCCACTGGCACATTGCGGTCGATGAGCATGCGGGCCGGTGCGAAGCGGTCGAGCTTCAGGTAGAACGCAGCGATCGGAAGCAGCACGGCGCAGACGTTGGCTGACGTCAGGGCGTCCGCTTCCGACTCGTCGACGTGCACGAGATGATCGGCCGAGCGCGCGCCCACGTGCGCCGCCGCCCGGCATCCGCCGCTCGTCGCGAGCTGATCGGCGTGGATACGAGCCTTCAGGCCGGCGCGTTTGCCGGCTTCGAGGATCTCGATCGACTCGTCAGGCGTGAAGTAGCCGACATCGCAGAAGACGTCGCACCATTCGGCCAGATCCTCTGCGGCTACGCGGGGGATCATCTCGTTCACGATGCAGGCAATGTAGTCGTCGCGGCGTGATGTGAACTCAGATGGAATGTCGTGCGCGCCTAAAAAAGTCGGAACGATGTCGATGGGGTGGGAGCGATTGAGTTGGTGAATGGCGCGAAGCTGGGTGAGCTCCGATTCAGTGGTCAGGCCATACCCACTCTTGACTTCGCAGGTCGTGGTCCCGGCGGCCAGCATCTCATCGAGCCGATGTCGCGCGGCATCGGCGAGCTCTTTCGCTGAGGCGGCGCGTGTCAGCGCGACCGTCTTCTTGATGCCGCCGCCCTCAGCCGCGATTGTCTCGTAGGTCGCGCCGGCGAGACGGCGATGCAGTTCGTCCTGTCGATCGCCGGCGAACACGAGGTGCGTGTGCGGATCGACGAAACCCGGAACGACGGTGCACCCACGCGCGTCGAGGCGGACCGCCTCGTCGTGTAGTTCGAGCTGTTGTTCGGCGTCGGATGCAGGTCCGACGTAGACGATGACACCCTGGTGAGCGGCGACGGAGGCGTCTCGGATCGCACTGATGTCGCGCTGCGCCGCGCCGCGCCGCGGCGCCGGACCTGCGCACGTCGCCACGAAGGTCGCGTGCTCGATGACGAAGTCGGTGGCGATGCGCACGAACTCAGCGTAACTTCGACTTCAGTGTCGAATCAACGAACTCCTGCGTCACACCGTCGACATGAACACGCTTCTGACGGCTTCGTTCGCCGCCGACGATCGAGACGGCGCGTTTGGGAACGTCGAGGGCGTCTGCGATGACTTCGATGAGCTCGGCGTTGGCCGCCCCATCCACCGGAGCTGCGTTGAGGCGCACGAGCAACGACTCGCCACGCATGCCGGCAAAGCCTGACTTGCCCGCCCTCGGGATGACTCGGATTTCGATGAGCGCGTCAGCCAATCGAAATGATTATCGGTTACCCTGAAATCGTGAAGCCCCAGCAGGCGCGCCAGCCGCAGCAGGCGGCTGCTATCCCGATTCGTCGTCGCGGGAACGACGTGCAAGTGTGTCTCATCAGAAAACGGCTCGCGGGATCGTGGGGCATCCCGAAAGGCACTGTGGACTCGGGCGAGACGCACGAATCCACCGCACTGAACGAAGCGTGGGAAGAGGCCGGGTTACTTGGCCGGCTGGTTGGCGATTCGCTCGGGACCTACAAATACGAGAAGTACGGGCGTGCCCTGACCGTGATGGTGTTCGTGATGGAAGTGCTCGAGCACCAGAAGGACTGGATCGAAGCGGGCATTCGCGAACGCCGGTGGGTATCGACGGACGAGGCCCACGTGATGCTGATTGAGCACCCAGCCCACGGCTTCCTCAGTCGTGCACTGCGGCTATTCCCGGCTGACGCATGACCATCCGAACGCTGACAGCCGTTGTCGCAGCGCTCTCACTCGCGCAGGCGGTGCCGCTTCCCAATCTCATTCTCCACAACGCGCGAATCTATACGGGTGACGCCAGCCGTCCGACTGCGGAGGCGATCGCGATTCGCGGCGATCGGATTGTGCGCGTCGGCGCGAACACCGATGTCCTCCCTCTTCGCGGATCGGCGACGCGTGTCATCGACGTCTTGGGCGGAACGATTGTGCCCGGCCTGGAGGATGCGCACGGACACTTCACCGGGCTCGGTGCCAGCATGCAGAGCATCGACTTGCGTGGCACCACCACCTACGAGCAGGTGGTCGGCATGGTCCGGCAGCGCGCCGCAACCGCGCGGCCGGGCGAATGGATCGTGGGTCGTGGGTGGGATCAGAACAACTGGCCCGAGAAACAGTGGCCGGCGCACGAGCTGCTGAGCGCCGCATCGCCGAACAACCCGGTGTACCTGACGCGTGTCGATGGCCACGCAGGTCTGGCGAATCGGCGCGCGCTGGACCTCGCAGGCGTCACTGAGGCGACAGCCGATCCCGCGGGTGGCCGTCTGATTCGCGCACCCGGCAATCAACCATCCGGTGTGCTCATCGACACGGCACAGTCGCTCGTGTCGTCGAAGATTCCCCCGGTCAGCACGGCCCAGTTGGAAGAACAAATCCTCCTTGCCGATCGCGAGATGCGTCGTCTCGGTCTGACGATGGTCCACGACGCCGGGACAGACAGTCGAACGGTTGATGCCTACAAACGGCTCATCGATGCCGGCCGCCTCAAGACGCGTCTCTACGTGATGCTGCGGGGGCCGCTGCCCACACTGCAGCCGGCGCTCGACAAAGGCCCGATCCTCGACTACGGCAATCACCATCTCGCGGTGCGCGCGATCAAGGTCGTTGCTGATGGTGCGCTTGGTTCGCGCGGCGCGGCGATGCTGGAGCCCTACTCGGATGAGCCGGGAACGACCGGTCTTCTGACGACGCCTCCGGATGAGGTGTACGCGCAAACACTTGCCGCATCGAAGGCGGGCTTTCAGACGGCGATTCACGCCATCGGCGATCGCGCCAATCGGTTAGTGATGGACGTCTTCGAACGCGTGCAACGTGAAGTACCGGGATCGGCCGCGCTGCGGATGCGGAACGAGCACGCACAGATCCTCGATCGCACTGAGATTCCGCGTTTCGCTGCCCTCAATGTCATCGCCTCCATGCAACCGACACACGCCACGTCTGACATGCCGTGGGTTCCGGCGCGCATCGGACAAGAGCGGATGGCGGAGGGCGCGTACGTCTGGCGCAAACTGATGACGGCGGGCGCAATGATCGCGAGCGGCTCGGATTTTCCAGTCGAGCTGCCCAACCCGATGCTCGGCTTTTACGCGGCGATTACCAGGCAGGACCCGAAGGGACAGCCGGCAAGCGGCTGGATGCCGGGCGAGCGTATGACGCGTGACGAGGCGCTCGCCTCATTCACGCGTAACGCCGCGTTTGCGGCGCACGCAGAAACACAACTCGGTACGCTCGAGGCCGGCAAGCTTGCGGACCTCGTCGTGCTGTCAAAGGACATCATGCGCGTCGCGCCATCAGAG
>JBKPRH010000166.1:0-7919 GCA_046765795.1 Acidobacteriota bacterium
ACACCGACAAACGGACGTCCCGGCGTGTACGTCGGCATCGTGCCCATGTTCGAGCCGCACAGATTGTTGTTGGCGGGGATGTAGATCATCCGCGTGCGCGGACTGAACGCGATCGGCGGCCAGTTCTTGCCGCCATGCACGCCCGGACAAAAGTCGGCGCGTTTGCCCGTCATCGGCTTGCGCTCAGGATCGACATCGGGTCGTCCACTCACCGGATCCACACCGCGAAAGACGTTCTGATAAACGAACGGCTTGCCCTCAACGTACCTGATCGGTCCGCTACTGCGCTCGAGGAACCAGATGTATCCATCGCGCGCGACATCGATCAGCCCTTTGATCGTGCGGCCGTTGCGTCGGTAATCCACCAGGATGGGCGGCGACACTTCGTCCCAGTCCCACGAATCGTTCTGGTGATACTGGTGATACCCCTTCATTGCGCCGGTTGCGACGTCGAGAGCGATCACCGATGCGACGTAGAGGTTGTCACCGGGACGTTGATCGCCAATCGTCGGGCCACCATTGCCCGTGCCCCAGTAGGCGAGGTTCGTCTCGGGATCGTAGTTGCCGGTTACCCACACGGGAGCGCCGCCGGTCTTCCAGTGATCGCCCTTCGGCCATGTCTCGCTGCCCGGCTCGCCTGGCGCGGGCACCGTGTAAGTGCGCCAGCGCTCTTTGCCGGTCTCGAGATCAAACGCGGCGACAAAACCGCGTATGCCGAACTCGCCACCCGACGCGCCAACCATGACGACGCCGCCGGCCACGAGCGGCGCGAGCGTCGTGTAATACCCCGACGCGTTATCCGCCACCACCGTCGTCCACACTTCGCGACCCGTGCGAGCATCGAGCGCGACGAGCACCGCTTCACCCGCTGCGAAGTAGACCTTGTCGCCGTAGAGTGCGACGCCGCGATTGGTTTCATGCGGCACCGACATCGCCGGCGTGCGCGGCCGTCGATACCGCCAGAGCAGGTTGCCGGTCTTCACGTCGATCGCGATGACCTGATTGTTGGGACTCGTGACGAACATCACGCCGCCATTGACGATGGGCGCGGCTTGATGGACACGCGCTTCAGCGGTCGAGAAGACCCACACCGGACGCAGGCGTGCGACGTTCGCCGGCGTGATCTGCGTGAGCGGACTGAATCCCCAGCCGTCGTAGGTGCGGCGGATCATCAGCCAGTTTTCTTCCTCAGGATTCTTGAGTCGCTCCGCAGTGACGGGCCGATAATCGCGGAGTACTGGCGCCATTGGCGCCGGGACGGGCGGGGCGCCGCGCTGCGCCGTCACTGTCGCGAACGCGGCGCCGATAACGAGCGCCGCGAATGCAAGAGTAACGAGGGACCAAGGACCTTGGTCTCGCACGGCGCAAGGATACATCCGCCGTGGCACAATCCCACACAAAGGGAGAACCTTCCCATGCGTTTGACGATTTCTTGTTGCGTCCTTCTTTTCATGACGTCCTGCAGCGCACCGTCCGATCCGCCGAAGCTGGCACTGACCTATCCGCCCACGACGAAGGGCACCGTTGTGGACGACTACAACGGGACCAGGGTCGACGATCCCTACCGGTGGATGGAGAACCTGGACAGCCAGGAAGTCGCCGCGTGGGTCAAGGCGCAGAACGCCGTGACCGAGCCGTTTCTGGCCTCGCTGCCGCGCCGCAAGCCGCTCAACGAGCGGCTGACCGCGTTGTGGAACTATCCGCGCGTCGGCCTGCCAGCGCTCGAGGGCGGGCGCATGTTCTACGCCCGGAACGCCGGCCTCCAGCGTCAGGCGCCGATCTACATGCGCACGAGTGTGGAGACGCCCGGGACGATCGTGATCGATCCGAATCTGATCTCCGAGGAAGGCACGCTGGCTCTCATGCAGTTCACGCCGTCGCCTGACGCGAAGCTGCTCGCCTACGGCCTCTCCGAGGGTGGAGCGGACTGGCAGACGATCCGCGTGCGCGATGTGACGTCAGGCAAGGACCTGGATGACGAGGTCCGTTGGATGCGGTTCTCGGACATTTCGTGGACGAGGGACGCGAAGGGCTTCTACTACTCACGCTATCCGGAACCGCCGAAAGGGAAGGTGCTCGAGGCCGCGCTCTCGGGCCACGCGCTCTATTACCACCGCGTAGGCACGCCGCAGTCCGCGGATGTACTCGCGTACGAGCGGAAGGACTTGCCAGGCTGGATCATCAACGGCAAAGTGACGGAAGACGGACGGTATCTGCTGATCACGATGTTCGAGGGGTCGGGTAACAAGAATCGCCTGTACATGGCCGACCTGGCCAACGCGGCGACACCGAACGTAAAGGCGCCCGTGAAGCCAGTGATCGAAACTGACGATGCGGAGTTCGCGCCGATCGGCAACAAGGGATCCGTCGTGTTCCTTCGCTCGGATAAGGACGCGAAGAACCGGAAGGTGATTGCCGTCGACGTGCAGAACGCGGCGCCGGCGGCGTGGAAGACGATCGTGCCCGAGCAGCCGCAGGTCATCGAAGCCGTCAACGTCATCGGCGGGAAAGTTGTGGCGCAGTATCTCGTGGACGTGCAGAGCAAGCTGCGGCTCTTTGGTCTCGACGGCAGCGATCAGGGAGAAATCGCGCTGCCCGGCATCGGCACCGTCGGCGCCTTGAGCGGACGCGAAGACACGCCGGGCGTGTGGTACACGTTTACTTCCCCGCTGAAACCGTCCACCGTCTATCGCTACGACCCGTCGACGAAGAAGAGCACTGCGTTCGAGCCGCCGCCGATCCCAATCGATCTGAGCGGCTACGAGACGACGGCGATGTTCGCCACGTCGAAAGACGGCACGAAGGTCCCGTTCTTCCTCACCGCGAAGAAAGGTCTCGCGCGCGACGGCAACAACCCGACGATGATCTACGGCTACGGCGGGTTCTCGGTCACCACGCTGCCCACGTATCGGCAGGACGTGCCGGCCTGGCTCGAGATGGGGGGCGTGTGGGTCACCGCGAGCATGCGCGGCGGTGCCGAGTACGGCGAGAAGTGGCATGAGGCGGGGATGCTCGAGAAGAAGCAGAACGTCTTCGACGACTTCATCGCGGTCGCTGAGCATCTCATTCGCGAAAAGTACACGTCGCCGGCGAAACTCGGCGTCATGGGTGGATCGAATGGCGGCCTGCTCGTCGGCGCGGTGATCAACCAGCGTCCCGAACTCTACGCGGTCGCGCTACCTGCTGTGGGCGTGATGGACATGCTGCGCTACGACCGCTTCACCGGCGGACGTCTGTGGGTGCAGGAGTACGGCTCGGCGCAGAACGCCGCGCAGTTCCCGTTCTTGATCAAATACTCCCCGGTGCAGAACGTGAAGAAGGGCGTCTGCTATCCGGCGACGCTCATCACCACCGCCGATCACGACGATCGTGTCGTGCCGAGCCACTCATTCAAGTACGCAGCGGCGCTGCAGGCGGCGCAGAGCTGCGCCAACCCGGTGCTGATTCGCGTGGAGGTCTCCGGCTCGCACGGCTATCGCCCGACGGACAAACTCATTGCGGAGAGAGCGGATCAGTGGGCGTTCGCTGCGCACGCCATGGGGATCGACTAGTAGGGCACGTCCAAAAGGATGTGCCCTACCCGAGCTTCGCTGCTTTCACCTTCTCTGCTTGTTCCACTCGGAACGCTCGGAGCTTCTCTTTCAGCTCGGGCCGCGAATTCGCGAGGATCGAGATCGCGAAGAGCCCCGCGTTGGTCGCACCCGCTTTCCCAATCGCAAACGTCGCGACGGGAATGCCGCCAGGCATTTGCGCCGTCGACAGCAGCGAGTCGAGCCCGAGCAACGCGCTCGTGATCGGCACACCGAGCACCGGAAGCGTCGTATGCGCGGCGACGACGCCCGCGAGGTGCGCGGCACCGCCGGCGCCGGCAATGATGACCTCGAGGCCCTTCGCCTGAGCGCCTGACGCGAACGCCGACGTCACATCCGGCGTGCGGTGCGCCGACATGACGTGCTTTTCGTTCGGCACGCCAAATTTATCCAACACATCAACGGCATGCTGCATCGTCTCCCAATCTGACGATGAGCCCATGATCACGGCAACAAGTGGATGACTCACGCTGTCTACAGTACTCAATTCAAAATGCAAAATTCAAAATGCAAGTTGAAAACTCGAAACGGCGTTTTTGCATTTGCATCTGGCTTTTTGAATTACACTCGACCGTTTGAAAGGAGCGCGCCGATGCGTACGCAACTTCTGGCAGGCGTGCTGACCTTCGGTTGCGTCGTTGCGCTCGTCGGGCAAGGACGGTCGACAGCCACGTGGACACCGACACGAACACTCGACGGTCAATTCGATCTCGAGGGCGTGTGGGACTTCAGCACGATCACGCCACTCGAGCGTCCGGCCGGCCTCGGCGACAAGCAGACGTTCACCGATGCGGAGGCCGCGAACTTCGAGCGCGAGGAGAACCTCCGGCAGAATCGCGATCTGATCGATCCCAAGAAGGGCGGCGGTCAGTATCTTCCCGGAAGCGTGATTCCATACAACGAGTTCTGGTACGAGCGCGGATCGAAGATCGTCGGCTCCAAGCGGACCTCGCTCATCGTCGATCCACCTGATGGACGCATTCCTCGGCTGACGCCTGAAGCGGCGAAGCGCCTCGACGAGCAAGCGGCGGCCGCGCGCGACGAGCAGCTCGGGCTCGTGCGCGCCGACACACCGCAAGCGCGATCGCTCGCCGACCGCTGCATCCTCGGCTTCAACGCCGGTCCGCCGATGACGCCGGGCGCGTACAACAACCATGTGCGGATCTCACAGGCACCTGGATTCGTGACGCTGGTCGTCGAGATGATCCACGATGCGCGCGTCATTCCCGTCGATGGCAGCCCGCATCTGCCTCAAGGCATTCGCCAGTACTCGGGTGACTCACGCGGCCGATGGGACGGCCGCACGCTCGTGATCGACACGACCAACTTTCTTCGCGAAACGAGCTTTCGCGGATCGAGCGCAAACCTGCATCTGGTCGAGAAGCTCACACGCGTCGACCGGGACACATTGCTGTACGAATTTACCGTGGACGATGCCAAGACGTGGACCCGACCGTGGACGGCTGTTGTGCCGATGACGCGCGTGGAGTCACCGATCTTCGAGTACGCCTGTCATGAGGGCAACTACGCGATGCGTAACATCCTGAGCGGGGCCCGCGCGCAGGAGAAGTAAGCGGCAAGATAAGGAACGCCGCTAAGGCGTTCCGGTAGACAGCGTTGACGCGCGAAGCGCGTCATAATGGAGGTTTGTCGAATCCGCGGAGACTATGAGTACAGCGAAGATCATCTACACCTTCACCGACGAAGCCCCTGCCCTGGCGACGTATTCACTGCTGCCGATCATCCAGGCGTTCACGCGTGCCGCAGGCGTAGCGGTGGAGACGCGCGACATCTCGCTCGCCGGCCGCATTCTTGCCGCGTTTCCTGATCGGCTGCCGCCGGATCGCCGACAGTCAGACGATCTCGCCGAGCTCGGACAGCTGGCCAAGAGGCCCGACGCGAACATCATCAAACTGCCCAACATCAGCGCGTCGATCCCGCAGTTGAAAGGCGCGATCAAAGAGTTGCAGCAGCAGGGCTACCCGGTGCCGGACTATCCGGAGGATCCACGGAACGACGAGCAAAAGGCGATTAAGGCCGCGTACGCCAAAGTGCTCGGCAGCGCCGTGAATCCAGTGCTGCGTGAAGGCAATTCCGATCGCCGTGTGGCGACGTCGGTGAAGGAGTACGCGAAGCGCCATCTGCACTCGATGGGCGCGTGGAGCAAGGATTCGAAGTCGCATGTCTCGCATATGAGCGACGGCGACTTCTATGCCAACGAGCAGTCGGTGGTGGTTTCGGCGGCCGGCAAGTTACGCATCGAGCTGACCGACACGTCTGGAAAGACGACGGTGCTGAAGGATGGCGTTGCGGTGACAGAGGATGATGTCATCGCTGCATCGGTGATGAGCCGTCGCGCCCTCACCGAGTTCTTCGCGAAGCAAATCGAGGACGCGAAGGCCAAGGGCGTGCTGCTGTCGCTGCACCTCAAGGCGACGATGATGAAGGTATCCGATCCGATCATGTTCGGGCACGGGGTGCGGGCGTACTACAAGGACGTCTTCGACAAGCACGCGGCGACGTTCGAAGAGCTCGGCATCGATCCCGACAATGGCGTCGGCGATGTCTACGCCAAGATTCAGAAGCTGCCCGCGGATAAGCGCGCCGCGATCGAGGCCGACCTGCAGGCCGTCTATGCGACGCGACCGCCGCTGGCGATGGTCGATTCGAGCAAAGGGATCACCAACCTGCACGTTCCGAGCGACGTGATCATCGACGCGTCGATGCCGGCGGCGATTCGGGCCTCGGGTCAGATGTGGGGCCCTGACGGCAAGCTGCACGACATGAAGGCGATGATTCCCGATCGCTCCTACGCGGGAATCTATCAAGCGACGATCGACGATTGCCGAGAGCACGGCGCGTTCAGCGTGGCGTCGATGGGGACCGTGTCGAACGTCGGGTTGATGGCGCAAGCCGCCGAAGAGTACGGCTCGCACGACAAGACGTTCGAGATTCCCGCAGCCGGAACGGTTCGCGTCGTCGACGGATCAGGCCGCGCGCTGTTCGAGCACCAGGTCGAGGCCGGCGATATCTGGCGCATGTGCCGCACACGCGATCTGCCGATCAAGGACTGGGTGAAGCTTGCCGTCACGCGCGCGCGTGCCACCGGGCACGCGGCCATCTTCTGGCTCGACGAGTCGCGCGCCTACGACCGCAATGTGATCGAGAAGGCGAAGCGATATCTCAAAGACCACGACACGTCGGGTCTCGACATCCAGATCATGACGCCGGTGGAGGCGATTCGCGCGACGCTCACACGCGTGCGCGCGGGTCAGGACACCATCTCGGTGACCGGCAACGTGCTGCGGGATTACCTGACGGATCTCTTTCCGATTCTGGAGCTCGGCACGAGCGCGAAGATGCTGTCGATCGTGCCGCTGCTCGATGGCGGTGGCTTGTACGAGACCGGCGCGGGCGGATCAGCGCCGAAGCACGTGCAGCAGTTTCAGCAGGAGAACTATCTGCGATGGGATTCGCTCGGCGAGTTCCTGGCGCTGGCTGTGTCGATCGAGGACCTCGGCACCAAGACCGGCAACGCGCGCGCGCAGGTCGTCGCCGATGCGCTCGACAAGGCGATCGGCAAGATCCTCGAGAACGACAAGTCGCCGCAGCGGAAGGTCGGCGAGCTCGACAACCGAGGGAGTCATTTCTACCTGGCGATGTATTGGGCGCGTGCACTTGCCGATCAGACGCGCGACCGCGAGCTCAGCGCGATCTTCACACCGATCGCTCAACAGCTCGAGCAGCAGGAGCAGACGATCGTCGCCGAGCTGAACGGCGTGCAAGGTCGATCGGTTGAGATCGGCGGCTACTACCACCCCGATCCCAAGAAAACCGCTGCGGCGATGCGGCCGAGCCCCACGCTCAACCGCATCATTGAGTCGTTGTCCGGCTGAAGCCGGACACTACGTCTGTCAGGCGGGAATCTTCAGTACCTGTCCCGGCTTGATCTTGTCCGGGTCGGCAAGCTGATCGCGGTTGGCGTTGAAGATGTCCATGTACTTGTTGGCGCTACCGAGCTCGCGCTTCGCGATCTCGCTGAGCGTGTCGCCGGCCTTTACCGTATAGGTTTTCAAGGACGCTTTGGCGGGAGTCGGCTGCGGCATCGACTGCGTCTGCCCCGCTGGCTGCTGTTGAGCGCCCGGCTTGACGCGAATGTCAGCCATGACCTCTTTCTGCCAGTCGGGAACGGTCTTCAGCGCATTCCATATCTTGTTTTTCTCATCCTCGGATTTGACCGTGCCATTGAAATGAAGCTTGCCGTCCCGCTCTTCGGCTGAGCCTTCCATCCCCAACTGCTTCGCCGTCGTCACTGCCTGGCTGTATTTG
>JBKPRH010000167.1:0-6310 GCA_046765795.1 Acidobacteriota bacterium
TCAGCGCTTCCCCGCGAGCGCCACGACCTTCTCGGCAGCCTCGCCCATTGAATCTGCGGTTGTGAAACTGAGGCCGCTCTCGCGCAGCATCTTCTTGCCTTCTTCGACGTTCGTGCCTTCCATGCGCACGACGATCGGCACAGGCACACCGAGCTCGGTGACCGCAGCGATGACGCCTTGCGCCAGCACGTCGCAGCGCAGGATCCCACCGAAGATGTTGATCAGCACGGCCTTGACGTTCTTGTCGGCCATCAGGATGCGGAACGCGTTCTTGATCTGCTCCGCGTTGGCGCCGCCACCCACATCGAGGAAGTTGGCCGGCTCACCACCCGCCAGCTTGATGATGTCCATCGTTGCCATCGCGAGGCCGGCGCCGTTCACCATGCAGCCGATGTTGCCGTCGAGACGGATGTAGTTCAGCGAGAACTTCGAGGCCTCGACCTCGAGCGGGTCCTCTTCGGAGATGTCCCGCAGCTCTTTTAGATCGGGATGCCGGTACAGCGCGTTGTCGTCGAAGCTCACCTTGGCATCGAGGGCCAGGAGATCACCGCCCTTGGTGAGGATCAGCGGATTGATCTCGATCATCGATGCATCCGTCTCGATGAACGCCTTGTAGATGGAGTCGAGGAGCTTGACCAGCTTGTTCGCTGCTGCCCCGCTCAACCCCATGCCGAACGCCAGCTTGCGGCCCTGAAAAGCGGCGATACCCGTGCCCGCGTTGACGTGCTCGCGAAGAATCTTCTCGGGTTCCTTCGCGGCCACTTCTTCGATGTCCATGCCGCCGGCGGCGCTGGCGATGATGACCGGCGACGCGGTGGCGCGGTCGATGAGAATGCTCAGATAGAGCTCGCGATCGATGTCGAGCCCCTCTTCGATGAGCACGCGGCCGACCTTCTTGCCTTCGGGGCCGGTCTGATGCGTGACCAACGTCATGCCGAGGATCTGTTTGGCGAGCTGCTCCACCTCTGGGATGGATTTGGCGATCTTGACGCCGCCGCCTTTGCCTCGGCCGCCCGCATGAATTTGAGCTTTCACCACGGCAATCTGTCCGCCGAGCCGCTTCGCGGCCTCGACGGCTTCAGCCGTAGTGAACGCGACCTCGCCGCGCGGAACGGGAACCCCGAAGCGCGCCAGCACTGATTTAGCTTGATACTCGTGGATTTTCACTGGAGGGTCGTCTGCAAACGAAACAGCCTCTGATCGTAGTGAACGCCTCGATGAGCGTCAAGCACGCTCGAAGCTGTTGCGCAACGCCCCGCGCCAGGCACGTTGCGCTTGCGCTACAATGCGCGCCCAGTTGCGTTCACTTCTATCGAGGAGAAGAGAATGACCCGTTTCTCATTGGGGATTGCCGCCGGAGCGCTCATCCTGGCGGGATCGATGGTGTCCGCGCAGGCACCGCAGGGTGGTGGCGGTGGCGGAGCGCCGCAGCCGCCGATGACGAACCTTCAGGTGTTCCCGAAGGACGCCGCACGCCCACAGGTACTTCAGGCCATGCAGGCGTTTTCGGCTGCGCTGGGTGTCACCTGCGCGCACTGCCATGTGTTCAACGGTCCCGGCGACCCGATGAACGACATGGCGAGCGATACCAAGCCGACAAAGAACGTCGCCAGGGCGATGATGCGGATGGTGCGGGAGATCAACCCGACGGTCCAGAAGGCAGTGCCGTCGAAGGCCACTGATCAAGTCGCGGCGGTCGGTTGCGCGACCTGCCATCGTGGCAAAGCGATTCCGGTGGTCGAGCCCGGTTCACCCGGTGCGCCGCCGCCTCCTCGCGGAGCCGGAGCCGGACCTGCCGGCGTCCCTGGCGCCGCGCCGCCTACGCAGTAAAACGGGGGGTCTCAAGACCCGCCGCTACGATACCAATCGATTGCAGGCGTAGAGGCGGGTCTTCAGACCCGCCTTGCCTTACACGCCGATCACGTCGGTCAGCTCTTTCACCGAAGCCGCCGACTTCTTCAGCGCCGCGTCTTCTTCCGCCGTCAGCTTGATCTCGATGATCTGCTCGACACCGCGCGCGCCCAGCTTCACCGGGACGCCGACGAACAGGTCACGGATCCCGTACTCGCCCTGCAGGAACACCGAGCACGGCAGGATCTTCTTCTTGTCCTTGAGAATGGCCTCGCACATTTCGGCCGCAGCCTGACCAGGCGCGTACCAGGCGCTCGTGCCAACGAGCTTCGTGATCTCAGCGCCGCCGTCGGCCGTCCGCTTGGCGATCGCGTCGATCCGCTCCTTGGGCAACAGCTCGGTCAACGGAATGCCGGCGACGGTCGAGTAGCGCGGCAACGGCACCATCGTGTCGCCGTGTCCGCCGAGGACGAACGAATGGACGTTCTCGACCGACACCTTCAACTCCATAGCGACGAACGTGCTCATGCGGGCCGAGTCAAGCACGCCGGCCATGCCGATGATGCGCTCGCGTGGGAACTTGGTCAGACGGAACAACGCTTGTGACATCGCGTCGAGCGGATTGGCAACGGGCACGACGATCGCGTTGGGACAGTGCTGCACGAGATTCGGCGCAATGCTCTTCATGATCTCGAAGTTGTCGCGCACGAGATCATCGCGGCTCATGCCAGGCTTGCGCGGCTTGCCCGACGTGATCACGACGATGTCGGAGCCGGCGGCTGCTCCCCAATCGCTGCCGCCAATCAGGCGTGAGTCCGATCCGATGATCGGGCACGTCTCGTAGATGTCCAGCGCGACGCCGGCCGCCTTCTGCTCCGCGATGTCGATGATGACGACGTCGGCAAGCTCCTTCTCCGCAATGGCGCGGGCTACCGTCATGCCGACGTTGCCTGCACCGCCTACCACTGTCACTTTGCGATTCATTGAAGCCTCATAAAATGTGCGTTAGGGCAATGTCCCTCGATCGATCGAACGAGTTCTCCACAGTTTTTGTGGAAAGCCTGTTGAAAAACTGGTCCTAACCCGGCTGTTGCACGCACGATCACGAGCGTTTTAGCGGTTTGCACCATCGTTGTGCGACCGTCATATGCTCGTCGCTACTGTTAATGGATATCGCAGTACCTAAAGGTGGAAACTCGGCGCGCACCAGCCGACAAGTATAAACTGCGATTCTGTGAGAATAGTTGTCGCCGACGATCTACCCTCCTCCTCCATCGATCTCCTGCGCGCCGAAGGTTGGGATGTTGATGCGCGATCGGGCCGCACGCCCGAAGCGCTCGCTGACGATCTCAAGACCGCCGACGCACTCGTCGTTCGCAGCGCTACCAAAGTCACGGCCGCATTGATCAACGCCGCGCCGCAGCTTCGTGCCATCGCGCGCGCGGGCACCGGTGTGGACAACGTGGACGTCCCCGCCGCCAGCGCTCGCGGCATCGTCGTCATGAATGCGCCCGGCGCCAACAGCGTGAGCGTCGCGGAACTCGCCATGGGATTTGTTCTGGCGCTCGCCCGGCACCTGCCGGCGGCTGATGCCGCTATGAAGCAGGGCAAATGGGAGAAGAAGAAGTTTCTCGGCGAAGAAGTGCGGGAGAAAGTACTCGGTCTTGCTGGCCTCGGACGCATCGGCCAGGAGGTCGCTCGCCGCGCGTCTGCGTTCGGCATGCGGGTGATCGCGCACGATCCGTTCATCTCCGAAAAGATTGCGTCCGATCTTGGAGTGCAGCTCGTCTCGATCGATGAGCTGTTTGAACGCGCCGACTACGTGTCGCTCCACATGCCCTCGAACGCGCAGACGCGGAAGTTGGTGAACGCTGAGAGGCTTGCGAAAGCCAGGAAAGGTCTTCGCATCATCAACACCGCGCGCGGCGATCTCGTCGACGAGCAGGCCCTGGCGGACGCGATCGAATCCGGACAGATCGCTGGCGCCGGTCTCGACGTGTTCGAGAAAGAGCCAACGGTGGACCAGCGCCTGCAGAAGCTGCCGCAGGTCATCGCCTCACCGCACATTGCGGCCTCGACGCGAGAAGGCCAAGAGCTGGTGGGCGAAGAAACAGCCGAAGCCTTGCGGGATTTCCTCAAGAGCGGCGTGATTCGAAACGCCGTGAACTTTCCCTCGCTGCCGCCCGAGGAGTTCAAGCGGCTGCAGCCTTACGTGGATTTGGGCGAACGACTGGGCACGTTCATCGCCCAGATGAACGACCAGCGCATCACGTCGGTCAGCATTCGCTATTACGGCGAGCTCGCGCAGAGCAAGACGGCGATCATCAGGAACGCGGTTCTGACCGGTGTCTTCAAACTGCTTCTCTCCACCGGCATCACCGTGGTGAACGCGGCCGGGGTCGCAGCCGAACGCGGCATCGAGGTCGTCGAGTCACACAGCACGCGGACGCGCAACTACGCCGGTTTGATCTCAGTGCGTCTCCGGAGCAGCCAAGGTGAACGTTGGGTCGAGGGCGCAGTGTTCGAGCACGCCACGCCTCGTCTCGTGCTCATTGACGGCGTCACCGTGGAAGCGCACCTCGAAGGCACGATGATCGTGACCTGCAACACGGATCAACCAGGGGTTATTGGCGCAGTAGGCACGGTGCTCGGGAAGCATCAGATCAACATCGCGCAGTTTGCATTGGGCCGCGACGGCGATCGCGCGATGGGCATCGTGACGGTCGACGAACCGTCGCCGATCCCCGACAAGGTGTTGGACGAGCTCAGGCAGCAGAAGGCAATCCGCGATGTACGCCTCGTTCGCATCTGACTCTCGCCAAACTTCCAATTCCCAACCTCCAACGCCCAACCACTCTCAATTCCCAACGCCCAATGAAAGTTCTTGGGAGTTGGGTGTTGAGAGTGGTTGGGAATTGGGAGTTGGTCGTTGGGAAATTAGCGACCAGACAGGCGAAGCGTGCGTCGCGAATGGTCGCCGGTCGACTCGAGTTCGATCGAGTCTTCACCGATCGCCATCACTGTATAAAGTCCGGCAACGGACTCCCCTTCGCGAACGATCAGGACGCCATTCGGTAAGCTGACGACTGCGGAGCGCTTCGGCTTTCCGTCCACGACATCGCTGGCCACACCTGACAAACTCACGACCGGAAGCGGCGGCGCCACGGGAACTGGCGCGCTTGCGGCGACGGGAGGCGGTGGGACAAACGCGGGTGGCTTCTGAACCTGGGCCTGGAACCGGAAGAGATCGCGGCCTGGCTTGCGAAATGCCGCGTCCGATTTGAGGCTTACGTGCAGACTGTCCGCAAGCGCCTCAATCTCACTCTCCGCCGCCTGCTGGCGAGATGATTTCGGCGACACGGCCGACGGCCTCGCGGTCGCGACCTCGGGCTTCGGCGTCGACATCAAATATGTCGCGACGAACGCCCCGGCCGACACGACGGCATACAGCTTCCAAGTCATGACGCGGAACAACTCATCTTAGCATTTCGGCTCATATACGGCGGTAAATCACCCCTCAGCGCCCGTCGGTGCCAAGGGCGCTGTGCTATGATTCGCCGTGCCCCCTGTAGCGTTCCCGAATCCCTTCCTGAGAACGTCAGCACAGCACACCGTCGCCGTCATTCCTGCTCGTTACGATTCGTCGCGTCTCCCCGGAAAAGTTCTCGCCGATATCGTTGGCCGACCGATGGTCGAGCACGTCTACCGTCGTGCCGCGGCCGCCAATGGCGTCGATGCCGTCGTCGTCGCCACCGATGACGAGCGCATCGCCAACGCGGTGGAATCCTTCGGCGGCGTCGTCCGCCTCACGCAGCCGGGACACCGCACTGGCACCGATCGCGTGGCTGAAACCGCACGCGATTTGCGCTGCAACATCGTCGTCAACGTGCAGGCCGATCTGCCGCTCATCGAACCCGAGATGATCGAGGAAGTGGTCGCGCCGTTCGCCGAGGACGAGACCGTTCAGATGTCAACACTCCGCCAGGTCATCTCCGATCCCGCGGATGAAGACAATCCCAACGTCGTGAAGGTCGTTGTCGATCGCCAAGGCAACGCGCTGTACTTTTCGCGGTCGAAGATTCCCTATTGCCGTGAAGATGGCGTGTGCTTCAAGCACATCGGCCTCTACGCTTTTCGTCGCGACTTCCTGTTGTCGTTTGCGGCGCTGTCGCAGACGCCCCTCGAGCGCGCTGAATCGCTCGAGCAACTGCGGGCGCTCGAACACGGCTATCAGATTCGCGCAGTGGAAACCCGGTTCGAATCAGTTGAAGTGGATACTCCCGATGACTTGGAGCGCGTCCGCCGGCGGGTGTCGGCGGCGGCGCGCGTGTGAGGTGGCATGAGCCAGCGACCTGACGGACGTCCCGTGAAGTACATCTTCGTCACCGGCGGTGTGGTCTCTTCGCTCGGCAAGGGACTGGCGGCCGCCTCGATCGGGCGACTCCTCGAAGATCACGGG
>JBKPRH010000168.1:0-20027 GCA_046765795.1 Acidobacteriota bacterium
AGCGATGTGTGAATCGCCTGGTCGAGACGGAACCCCGGCGACACTTGGTGCGGTCCCGAAAGGTGCGTGACGAATCCTGGGTGCGCGACCAGACCCGTCCAGGTGCGTCCGGCGGCGAGCACGATTTCGCCAACCCGAACCGCATCGGTTGCGAAGGTCACCGGTGTCAGCGTCGCGCCCTCCGCGTGAAGCAATGCGAGATCGGTCCCGGCATCACGTCCGACGACGCGCGCCGTGATCTCGCCATCGGCTGTGCGCGCGCGAACCTCATCGTCGGAATCCAGCAAGTGATCGGAGACGAGGAACGAATGCGCGTCGATGGCGGTGCCGGTCGCGGCGCGGCGGCGGCGTCCACGAAGCAGCAGCAGGCTCGGCCCATTTCGCGTCGCCGCGGCAGCCAGATCGTTTGAAAGCTGTTGTGCAAGTGAGTCAGACATGTCAGGAGACTACGCCCACGTCTGGACGCGCGCATCAGTCGTACGACTAGGCCATAATTGCGCCCATCATGCGCACATCGTCGATTGCCGTACTCATCATGGCTGCCTGCGTTGTCGTCACACCGGTCCTGGCGCAGCGCGGTCCGTTGCAGCCACCGCTCATCAAAGAAGGCGTGACCGAGAAAGTCTCCGAACACGTCTACGCGATCCCGGACGGCAGCGTTCCTCTAGTGCCGAACGTCGGCATCATCGTCGGGACGAAGGGCACGCTGGTCGTGGACACTGGCCTTGGCGCACGCAACGGTGAAGTCATCATGCGAGAAGTCGCAAAGGTCAGAAAGGGTGGCGATCTGTATCTCGCCGTCACGCACTTCCATCCCGAACACGATCTCGGAGCCGGCGGGTTCCCGGCCTCCACGAAGATGATTCGTTCACGAGATCAGCAGGCGGATATCGACGAGTTCGGTCTCGAGACGGCGAAGCGATTCGCGAGCTTCTCGCCCGACACTGCAGAACTGCTCAAAGGTGCGGAGTTTCGAAAGGCGGATCAATTCTTCGACAAGGAACTGACGCTCGATCTTGGCGGCGCGCGCGTGCGGTTGATGGCGATGGGACCGAATCACACGCGTGGTGACATCGCGTTCTGGGTCGAGCCCGACAACGTCCTGCTCTCGGGCGACATCGTGATGACGACGATGCCGGGGTTTTCGAGTCCGTACTCGAAGCTGTCCGTGTGGCTGCAAAGCCTGAATCGGTTCGAGCAGCTCAAGCCGGTGCGGATCATTCCGAGTCATGGACCGCTCGGTGATGCATCGATGATCACGCGGTGGAAGACGCTGATGACGACAGTGCAGTCGCGCGCAGCGGAGCTGAAGAGGCAGGGCAGAACGCTCGACGACACCATCAAGATGATTCAGGACGAGTTGCAGGACCGTTACCCGCGCAACGGCTTAGCGGGTGTCGCGAGAGCCGCCTACAACGAGGCCCCGTAGCGTCCGAAATATGGACTGATGGACACCCAGCTCGCCATAGGTCTCGTCTGGTTTCTCGCGTTCCTGTTTTCGACGACGGTACATGAGGCCATGCACGCGTTCGTCGCGTGGAAGGGCGGTGACCCGACCGCCTATCACGGCGGGCAGGTGTCGCTCTCGCCGATTCCGCACATCAAGCGAGAACCGATCGGCATGCTCGTTGTGCCATTGCTAACGTCGCTCACGCAAGGGTGGGCGATGGGATGGGCGAGCGCGCCGTACGATCCGTTGTGGGCTGAACGGCATCCGCAGCGCGCGGCGCTGATGGCGGCGGCAGGCCCGGCCGGCAACTTCATGATCGCGCTGGTGGCATTTGCGGGACTGCGAGCCGGCCTTCTGATGGGCCTGTTCGTCGCTCCGGAGCGAGCAGCGTTTCACACGCTGGTGGCGGATGCGGGAACAGGTGATCCCAACTTCCTTGGTACGGTGCTGTCGGTATTACTGGTCCTCAACGTCTTCATCGGATTGTTCAATCTGCTGCCGCTCCCGCCGCTCGACGGGTTCTCCGTTGTCAGCATCTTTCTACCCGAGGAACATGCGTCGAAGTGGCGATCGCTGCAGGCGAATCCGATGATGTCGATGGCGGGCCTGCTCATTGCCTGGCGCGTCTTTCCAGCCATCACCGATCCGTTGTTCTCTCTGTTGCTCGTGCTGGTGCATCCAGGAGTGTCGTATTCGTAGGGTCCGGCTAAAGCCGGACACTACTCCCGTCCGGCTAAAGCCGGACACTACGGTTGCTTCTGCGCGCCGACGAGCATGCCGGACATGATGTGGAAGTTGCCCTCGTGGCACGCGAATTCGTACAGCGTCTCCTGACGCTGACGTAGCGGCATCATGGCTGTCCAGGGTTTGGTCCACGTTGTCGGATCCGAGAGAGTGATCTCGTATTCAATTGTGTCGGGGCCGACGCGCGTGAAGCGTTCGACGACCGTCAGGCGATCCGTCGCGCCCATGAAGTAGCTCTTGTCGGAGAAGTTCGTCGTCTCGACGACGAGTGTGTTGCCGTCCCAGTGTCCGCGTGAGTCGCCGTTCCACTGACGCACGCTCGATCTGAGATGCGGTCGGCCATCGAGCGGAATGATGCGCGCTTCATGGCCGGCTTCCATGTACAGCACCACGAACCCGGGCGACTGAAAGATCTGGTAGTAGCTCATGTCGCCGGCGCCGTAACGGCCGCCCAGCCGCGGCACGCCCCACGACACGCACCGCAGCGCGTTGCCAACGTCCGCGGGACTCGCGGGTCGTTGGAATGCAGCATTCGCAGCCACCTGACGGTTGCGCCCTTCCGGTGTCACCGGCGGCAGACGGCCATCGGACGGATCGGTGATGAGCGACGTGCGATTGTCGAATTCGAGATCGACCATGTCGCTCGCACTGTGTGTGGAGTTGGGATTGGTGTAGCGATCGGGGTTGGTCAGTACCGCCTGAAACACGCCATCGCCGACCGCGAAATCGCTGTTCCCCGTTTTGAACAATCGCTCGGCGCGGCGTCTGAACTCCGCGACTTCCTCGTCACTGAGTCGGGCCTTGCCTTCGAGCTGCTTGGGACGCTCGAGCGGCGTAGCGGTGTTACTGAGCCAGACACCTTGCAGATCCGGCTGACCGTCCGATGTGCGTGGCGGCACCCAGCGGGCTTGAGCGGCCGCCGTGAGGGGACACGCCAGAAGCGTGAGCGCGCAGAGAAGGAGACCCGCGGTTCGAGGCATGGCGACTCCCTTCGGGAAGCACCTTAGCACCAGACTCTGGCGGGCACCAGTATCATTGAATGAGGTGGTACGGATAGCGTTCCTCGGGTGCGGGTTCATTACCCGCGTCCATAGCCGGCATGTGAAGGCCCTGGGCGGCATCATCGAGCCGAGCTATGCGAGCCGCGATGGCGTTAAAGCCGCAGCCTTTTGCGCCCGCTACGGCGGCGCCTGCAGCTACAGCGATTATGGAGCGGCGCTGGCCGACCCCAAGGTCGATGCTGTTGTCATCGCGGTGCCGCCGTATCTCCACCTTGATCTCACCCTGCAGGCGCTCGCGGCAGGGAAACATGTGCTGGTGGAGAAGCCTGCCTTTCCGACGATGGACGGCTATCGCGCGGCGGTGGAGGCGCGAAACCGAGCGCGGCGCGTCGTGCTGATTGGCGAGAACGATCACTACAAGCCTCTCGCAGTTCGACTACGAAGGCTGTTGGCTGACGACGTCATTGGCGATCTCGTGTTCGCGCACTTCAGCACCATTGCGTACCGGCTCAAGAGCGCTGACGATTGGCGTAACGACGAGAAGCTGGCCGGCGGCGACGCATTTTTCGAAGAGGGCATTCACTGGCTGCACGTGGCCGGCAGCCTCGGGCCCCGCATCGTGAGAGCGCACGGCTATCGGCCGACGCCGGCGCGAGAGGGACCGGACCGACGCGCCAAGAGCATGATGGTCGCGTTCGAGTACGACACCGGCGCCGTGGGCTCTTTGTATTATTCGCGGGAAGTGCCGTCGCTATTGCGAGGGCTAAGGCTCTCGAAGCTCTTTGGCCGCAGGGGCGTGATTTCATTCGAGTCCAACGGATCGATCGTGCTTGTCCGCGGGAGTGGCGTGCCGCGGCTCACATTCCCCGGCTTTCGAGATATCCGCGGCTACCGCGCGATGTATCAGGACTTCCATCGCGCCATCCTCACAGGAGCTGCGCCCGAGATGAGCCTCGAGCGCGCTATGGACGATCAACGTTTGATGGATCAGATTTACGCGAGCCTCGCGCTAGCTGGACCGATGGCGGTTGCGCGGTAGATGCGGACCGAGCACTTCGACATCGTCATCGTTGGGAGCGGCGCCGGTGGGGGAACGATGGCCCACGCGCTGGCTGGTACCGGTGCGCGCGTGCTCGTCGTCGAGCGCGGTGAGGCCATTCCACGAGAGCCGGAGAACTGGAACCCGGATGCCGTCTGGAAGCAGCTGCGCTATCGCACGACCGAGCGGTGGCTGGACGGGAGCGGGATCGAGTTTCTGCCCTACACGCATTATTGCGTTGGCGGAAACACGAAGTTCTGGGGCAGCGTGCTCTATCGCCTGCGGCGCGAGGACTTCTGCGCAACCGAGCACGTCGATGGTGTGTCGCCGGCGTGGCCTATCACATACGAGACGCTGGCGCCGTTCTACGAGCAGGCGGAGCGTCTCTATCACGTCCACGGTGAGTGTGGGCACGATCCGACCGAGCCGCCTCGCGGGCCATTTCCGTTTCCACCTGTCCCCCATGCACCTGGAATGTCGGCGATTGTCGAACAGCTCCGCGAGCAGGGGTTGCATCCGTCGCCGTTGCCACTCGGATTGATCAATCCCGGGGACACGGACGGTTGCATTCTGTGTCGCACCTGCAATTCGTTCCCATGTCAGATCGAACGCAAGAGTGACGCGGAGGTGTGCTGTGTCTCGTCTGCGGTGCGCCACGACAATGTGACGCTGCTGACACGCGCCAACGCACAGCGGCTTCTGACCGATCCATCGGGACGGCGGGTCGAGGCGCTCGAGATCGAGCGCGACGGCGAGCGGATCACACTGACGGCCGATCGATTCGTCGTCTCGTGCGGCGCGGTGAATTCCGCATTGTTACTGTTGCGTTCCGCCAACGATAAACATCGGAACGGCCTGGCGAATTCGTCTGGCATGGTCGGCACTCGCTATATGGCGCATCTCGCCACGATGCTGCAGGGCGTTGGCCACAGCGTGAACACCGACGACTTTCAGAAGACGGTCGCGATCAACGACTTCTACTTGCGAGGACCGAACACACCGTATCCGCTCGGGCAGATTCAGTCGCAGGGCCGCACCGATGCGACGATGGCGAAGGCCGTCGGCGATGAATGGCGATACAAGTTCATCGAGATGCGCCACATCCCGCTCTGGGCGTATCAGATGTGGGTCTCGCGCGCGACGGATTGGCTGGCGATGACCGAGGATCTACCGCGGCCGGAGAATCGCGTGACGATTGGAGCAGGGGGTCGGCCCGTGCTGCAGTACGAACCCAACAACATGCGCGCACACGACCAGCTCGTTGAGGAACTCCGTGGCGCACTCGCTCGACTCGGCTACTGGTCGCCGAAGCTGTTCGCGCATTCGACCGGGCACCACAACACGACGCATCAGTGCGGCACGCTGGTCTTCGGGACCGATCCGCGATCGTCGGTGCTGGATCCGTACTGCCGGACGCATGACGTCGAGAATCTCTTCGTCGTCGACGCGTCGTTCTTTCCCTCGTCGGCTGCGGTGAATCCGGGCCTGACGATCGCGGCGCAGGCGCTTCGCGTCGCGCAGCACATTCGCTGCGAACTGAGAACGTAGAGCGGAGGCTTCAGCCCCGCGGAGGATCTTGTGCGCGCTCGATCGTTCAGTCACGTCGGCATCACCGTGTCCGACTTCAACAAGGCCGTGCGCTTCTATTGGGAGGTGTTCGGCTGTCCACTCGTCGGTGTCGCCGATACGCCGCCCGACCGTGTGCGTGCGTTCTTCAAAGTCGATCCTGTAGTGTCCGGCCTCCCTGGCCTGAGCGAAGTCGAAGGCAGCCGGACCGATGCGCCGGAGCCGTCGTGCAAGATCGGCTGGATTCGTGTGCCAGGTGGGGCAGTGCTGGAGATTTTCGAGTTTCAGCCGCAGTTGCCGCCAGACGCGATTCCATGGAACAAGGTCGGCCTCACGCACATCTCGTTCAATGTCCGGAATCTGCAGCGCTGGTACGACTATCTGGTCAGCCAGGGCGTCGAGTGTGTGAGCAAGCCGGAGCGATCGCCGCGGGGGCACTCGTTCTTCTTCGCAAAAGACTTCGACGGGAATCTGATCGAGCTGATGGATCTCGGCCACATGTATTACGTGCTCGGCTGGCTGGGTCCGCTCGGCGGCTGGATCTTCAGGCGCGGGATGTACAAGAAGTACTACGACGTCGGGCTAAAGCCGGACACGACATCTGCGTTGTAGTGTCCGGCTTCAGCCGGACCTCGTACGCGGGAACATCCCATTCGTTTCGGTGTCCAAGGCGTCATGCGACGACGCCTGCTCGTATCCGCGGGTTTGTGTCTGCTCCCCGCCATCCTTCTCGCACAAGCAGAATCACGACCATCGTTCGACGTCGTGTCCATTAAACCCAACCGCACGAATCAGGGGATCCCGCTCGTCGTCTTTCAACCTGGCGGTCGCATGATCGCGGCGAACGTCAATATCCGCCAGGTCATTCTGGTCGCCTACGGCATAGAGAATCTGCAACTCGTCGATGCCCCCGACTGGACGACAAGCGAGCGCTTCGCGATCGAGGCACGGACGAGCGATGCGACGCCGACGAGCACGATTCGGCTGATGCTGCGATCGATGCTGGCCGACCGCTTTAATCTGGTCGCTCATTCCGAACGGCGCGAACTGCCGATCGTCGCGTTGACGATGGCTCGTGCCGACAAACGGCCCGGCGCCAAACTTCGCCCGTCCGGTCCGCAATGCGCGCCATTGCGGCCGCCAGAAGGCATCCCGATACCGCCGCCACCACCACCGCCCCCACCTGGCGCAGCGAATGCGCCACCGATTCGAATCATTCTCGAAACGGACGAACCACTTGGCAGAAGATGCGGCGCGATGGTGGCACCAGGCTGGATGAGCGCGCGCAGCATCACCATGCAGGAGTTCACGAGACAGCTGACGACGGTGTTACGACGTCCGGTGATCAATGAGACCGAACTGCCCGGACAGTTCGACTACGACGTGATCTTTTCGCCAGAAGGATTGGGTGGGGCGCTGGTCGGTCCGCCGCCGGTGAGTGTGGCCGACGCGCCGTCGCTCGAGACCGCGCTCCGAGATGATCTGGGTCTTCGACTCGATCCTCGGCGCGGGCCTGTGGACGTCGTCGTTGTCGATCGAATCGAGCGGCCTACAGAGAACTGAGTTGATCGAGTAGCGCGAGCTGCGCTTTGTTGATCTTGCCCTTCGCCTCGCCGATCGTGAACCACTCGGCGCGATCGACTTCCGGGAAGTGCTGCTGACGACCTGATCGCGGCGGCCATTCCATGCTGAACAGGCCACTCGTGAGTGTCGCGGGATCGAAGTCGCCCTCGACGGCCCACGCGTGGACCAATTTGCCGCTCGCCTGACGGATCGGCGCAAGTTCGATGAACTCGCCGGACACGGGAGACCCCAGCTCCTCGTTGAATTCGCGACGGGCTGCCGCCAGTGGATCCTCGCCATCCTCGATCTCGCCCTTCGGAATCGACCAGGCCCCCTCGTCCTTCTTTACCCAGAGTGGCCCGCCCGGATGTATGAGCAGGACCTGGAGCTCATGATTTCGACGACGAAATAGCAGCAGTCCCGCGCTCCGCTTCGCCATGACCCGCCTATAATCCCCGACCATGCGTATCACACTTCCGATCGTCACGGTCGTGGCTCTCATCATTTCTACAGCGGCACCGGTTGACGCCCAAACCAAGCGCGACGCGTCGGCATGCTCGGCGCTCATGAAACTGCAGATTCCGGGAATCGCGCTGACGATCTCCAAGGCTGAGTGGTTTCCTGAAGGTTCGACGCCGCCCGCAGGACGCGCGGGTGGCCCGCCCGCGGCTCCGATCAAACTGCCGGCGTACTGTCGTCTCGACGGCGTTCTCGACAAGCGCACTGGCGCGGATGGCAAGCCCTATGGGATCGGATTCGCATTGGCGCTGCCCGGCGACTGGAACGGCCGCTTCCTCTTTCAAGGCGGTGGCGGCTTGAACGGCAGCGTGCAGTTGCCACTGGGCGCAACCGCAGCGGGGTCCACACCGGCGCTTGTCCGTGGCTTTGCGGTCGTCTCGACCGACACCGGGCACACGGGGCAGAACGGCTTCGACGCCAGCTTCATGCAGGAACAACAGGCGGCGCTGGACTTCGCGTATCAGGCGATCGGGCGCATCGCAGTGCTCGCCAAACAGATCATCGCCATGCACTACGCCAAAGCCCCGGATCACTCGTACTTTGCCGGCTGCTCGACTGGTGGACGCGAAGCGATGCTGATGGCGCAGCGTCACCCGACGTTCTTCGACGGCATCATCTCGGGCGCGCCGGCGATGCGCACCGCATACTCGGGCATCGGCGATGAGTGGGTCGCGACGATGCTGAACGCGGGCGCGTCGAAGGATCCGTCGGGCAAAGTCGATCCGCGCGCCGCACTGTCCGATGCGCAGAAGAAGGCCGTCATCGACGGCGTGATCAACGCGTGCGATGCGAACGACGGATTGAAGGACGACATGATCTTCAACACGAAGGCCTGTCGCTTCGATCCGAAGACGCTGGTGTGCGGTGCGACCAAGAGCGACGGTTGCCTCACGATGGCGCAGGCGACGGCTCTCGAGAAGGGATTTGCCGGACCGAAGGACTCAAAGGGCCGTCAGGTGTATCCCGGCTTCATGTTCGACACCGGCATCGCATCGACACAAGGTATTCCGGGGTTGCTGCACGGTGGTCTCAATCCTGTCGGTCCGGCGTTCACGGCGACGACGATGGATGTGGATGCGCGCGCCGCAGCCGCCGCGGCTAGTTCCAATGACGTGCTGAGCGCGACCTCGAGCTGGACCAATCTGAACACGTTCTCGAACCATGGCGGCAAGTTGATGTTCTTTCACGGCGTGAGCGATCCGTGGTTCTCGGCGCTCGACACCATCGATTACTACGAGCGCATGACGAAAGCCAACGGCGGTCCCGAGCAGGTCATGAACTGGAGCAGGCTGTATCTGGCTCCGGGCGTTGGTCACTGCAGCGGCGGTCCTGTCGCGCTCGACACGTTCGACATGCTCACGGCACTGGTCGATTGGGTCGAGAAGGGCACTGCGCCAGCATCCGTGACGGCGACCGGCCGTGCATTGCCTGGCCGCAGCCGTCCGCTCTGCGCGTATCCACAACACGCACACTACAAGGGCACGGGGGACACGCAGGACGCGAAAAATTTCGAGTGCAGACCGTAGCGCGAGGAGCTGTTATGAGAGTACGCCTCATCGGAGCGGTCGCGGTCGTGACCGCGCTGCAGTTCGGCGGATCGTCAGTGTCGGCGCATCACAGCAACGTGGCGTTCGCTGTCGAGACGGTGCTGACAGCGACGGGCACCGTGAAAGAGTGGCAATGGTCGAACCCACACACGTGGCTGATCGTGGACGTGGACGACGGCAAGGGCGGGAAAGTGGAGTGGGCGATGGAAGGGCGAGCGCCAGGCGTCCTCCTGCGCGCCGGATGGTCGCGAAGCGTGCTCAAGCCCGGTGACAAGGTAACCGTGCACTACAGTCCGTCGAAGGACGGCAGCAAGGTCGGCATGATCGCGCGCGTGACGCTGGCCGATGGCAAGATCCTGCCGAACGCGCCGCCGGGAGATTAGTCATGCGAACGACGTCAATACTCGTCTTGGTCCTGAAGGTATTCGCCCTCTCAGCGGCGGCACAGGGGCCATCGACGCCGGCGGCGGCACAAACGCAGTCGCCGCCAGACTTCTCAGGCGTCTATCGTCCGATCAACGTATTCGGTCCTGCAGGCGGTGGACGAGGCGCGCGCGCCGGCGGTCCTCCCGCGCCAGCACCCGGTCAGCCGCTGCCGCCACCCACGCGCACCGCGCCGCTCTCCGATGGGTCGCAGGGCCGCGCGCCAACGGCGCCGCAGCTCACACCCGATTACCTGGCCAAATGGCAGGCGATGAGCAAATCGCGCGTCGCCGGTTCATCTGAGAGTGACAACACCGCGAAGTGTCTGCCGCCCGGCATGCCCGCCATGATGAACATGGCCTACGGCATGGAAGTGATGCAGACGAAGGACAAGATCACGTTCTTCAGCGAGCTCAACGACGCGCTGCGACGTGTCTATCTTGACGGCCGCAAGCCGACGCCGGCGATCCTCGACGATCCGACGTATGCCGGGTATTCCATCGGCCACTGGGAAGGTGACACGCTCGTCGTCGAGACCGTCGCGCTGCGTGACAACACGTACATCGAAGGGTTTACGCCGCACAGCGATCAGATGACCATCCGCGAGCGAATCCGCTTCGTCTCGCCGGGGATCCTCGAGGATCGGATCACCGTGACCGATCCGAAGGCGCTGACAAAGCCCTGGGAGACGGTGAAGACCTATCGCAAGATGACCAGTCCACCGGACGATCAGTTGCGAGAGTTCGCGTGCGCGGAGGGCATCGAACACGCGAGATAGATCGTAGAGGCGGGTCTTTAGACCCGCCTTGAACTATTTGGCTTTGCCGTCGAGCAGATCGTAGATGCGCGTGGCGGCGATCGGTGGAATCCCTGGCGCATTGATCGGGAGCTGGCCCTTGTGCTTGGTCATGTCCACGCGCTTGGCCGCTTCTTCCGCTGACACGCCTTCCTTCTTGAGGCGGCTCGTCTCTCTCCACACGTCGCGCAGGTACGCCTGGAAGTAATCAATCTTCGCGCGATCGGTAAACGCTTCACCGTGGCCGGGCAGCACCGTCTCGAAATCGAGTTTTTTCAGCGCATCGAGTGACGCGGCCCACTCTTCGGGATACGAGTCGCTCATGTTCGAGAGTCCCGACGTGAGAAAGTCGCCGGTCATCACGACACGTTCCTTGGGCAGGAACACAACGACGTCGCCGGCGGTGTGGCCGCGACCGAGATAGCGAATCTGGATTTCGCGATTGCCGCGGAACAGCGTCATCTGCGTGCTGAGCGTGACGTTCGGAGGCGTCGGCTTCAGTTCCTTCTGCGACGCATAGTTGTTCTCCGTCACCTGCAGCTGGGTCTGCAGCTTGGCCTTCGCGGCCGGATCTTTCTCCTCCGCGATCCGCTTGCGCAGCGTCTCGATCTGTCCGGGCATAGCCGTGAAGTAGTTCTGATAGAGCGGCATCGCCAGTGAATTCCCGAGCAGCATCTGCCGTGTGAACTCATGACCGATGATCTGCACGGTCGGATCGAAGATCTGATTGCCGTGTGCATGATCGAAGTGGAAGTGTGTGTTGATGACTGCCGTCACCGGCTTCTTCGTAAGCGTCTTCACTTCTTCGAGGAGCACCCAGGCGGCGGCGGGTGAGACGTGGTCGTCCACGATGATCGTGTCGTTGTCGTTGACGATCACCGACGAATTGCCGACGACGGCCAGTGAGCCTGTGCCGACGGCGTGATAGACACCCTCTCTGACTTTGTTGAACCGGAAGGCGTTGCCATTGTGATTCGTGCCGGCGGGCTTCCTGGATTGGGCCGCGACAACACCGATCAGCAGTAACACCGTGAGGAGGCTCACGAGCGCGCGTCTATTCATGGCGCTCAAGTCTATGTCGATTCTGACCTATCCTTTCCCGCATGGCCGACTCACGGGGACATCTGTCCATGCTGCGGTCGTACACCGCCGCCGACGCGTTGACGATTGGCAACGCGAGCTGCGGCACGATCGCGATCTTTCTGTGT
This sequence comes from Acidobacteriota bacterium, assembly GCA_046765795.1. Taxonomy (GTDB): domain Bacteria; phylum Acidobacteriota; class Vicinamibacteria; order Vicinamibacterales; family UBA2999; genus Gp6-AA40. The sequence continues at coordinate 11,857 of JBKPRH010000168.1, forward strand.
CTGGACTATCTGGCGACTGGCAATCCGCGTCTGCTCTGGTACGCCTTCATCCTCCTGCCGGCGGCGCTGGTCTGCGACATCCTCGACGGCATCGTCGCGCGCACCTTCAAGACCCGCCAGTCGGTCCTCGGCGGCGATCTCGATTCACTCGCGGATGTGATTTCCTTCGGAGTGGCGCCCGCGGTGATCGGCTACACGCTCGGTTTGCGTGGTGGGTGGGACGTCCTGTGTCTGACATATCTGGTCGTCTGCGGCGTCAGCCGTCTGGCGCGCTTCAACGTCACCGCCGCAGCGCTCGCCGATACGAAGACCGGCAAGGTGAAATACTTCGAGGGCACGCCCATTCCGACGACGATTGCGATCGTGGGCATGTGGGCCGTGGCGTTTGCATTGGATCGCACCGGCGAGCGTATCTGGTTCGGTGTTGTGCACATCGGTCCGTGGATGTTGCATCCGCTGGCGCTGATTTACTTGGCAAGCGGCAGCGCGATGATCAGCGCCACGCTACGCGTTCCTAAACCCTGACAGTTGTAGTGTCCGGCGTTAGCCGGACGTGGAGGCTCGTCGATGAATGCGAAAGTGGAATGTAAGATCTTCAGCAGTTCAACCAGGAAGTGGAACGAGCTGGTAGCCGAAGCCACTGAGTTCGCCTCGGGCGTGGGCAAAGAGCGTTTGATCAATTTCTCAGTCTCAGCCTCCGGCGGTACCGACTTGTTCGGCTTTGGCGGGCAGGGCGCGATCTTCGTCTGGTATTGGGACCGATAAAAGTTGTTCGCCTGAGGCCGGAGTCGCGTTATCATCAGTGACGCACCCGGAGCGACCTGTGCATTTCACAAGCATCCAAGCCAAGCGAATCCGTCCGGCGGCGGCACCGCGCGCCAGCGCGGCGACGACACTGCGCGTTAGCGCGTGCGACGTACTTGCCGGTACCGGCTCGATGTGGCTGGACCTGCCAGGATCATTCGGGTGATGTAGCAGCGAACCTTCTTCGCGAGGAATCGAGGGCCATCACCCGAGGGGGGTGATGGCCCTTTTGCTTTTCAGGAGGTTGTTGTGGCGACGCGTATGCGGTGGATCACGTTCGACTGTTTCGGGACACTCGTGGACTGGCAGGCAGGCTTCGCCAGCGCTGTTCGTCCGCTCTTCGGCGAGCGCACGGACGATGTGCTGCGCGCCTACTACGCTCACGAGGCGATCGTCGAGCGGTTGAAGCCTCACCGCTTGTACAAGGAAGTGCTCGTGACCGCGCTGGCGCGTGCCGCGCAGGAGTGCGGTGTGTCGATGCCGTCCGCAGAGTCTGCGCGATCGCTCGCCGAGGCGTGGGCGTCGATGCCGGTGTTCGACGATGTCGAGCCGATGTTGGCGGAGCTTCGTCGTCAGGGCTGGCATCTCGCGGTCCTCACGAACTGCGATGAGGATTTGTTCGCGCTGACGCAGCAGCGGTTCCGTGCGCCGTTCGACCTGGTGCTGACGGCCGAACGTGTGCGCGGGTACAAGCCGGAACCGTGGCACTTCCTGGGATTCGAGCGTCTCACGCGCGTCGATCGACGTGACTGGGTGCACGCGGCCAACAGCTGGTACCACGACATCGCGCCAGCCAGGGCGCTGGGGATCCAGCACGTCTGGCTCGATCGCGATCGGACAGGGGAGTCCGGCGTGCCGGCGCTCGCGCACGTGCACTCCGCGGCGGAAGTGGCGGAAGCAGCGAGCCGGCTGGCCGATCGTGTCGATCCGGCACGGATGCCGGTGTGCTGCTGATCTAGAGGCGAGTCTTAGATTCGCCTGAGCAAGGTGTGACCTGGGCTGTCACGGGTCCGGGTCACCATACCTGCATGGCCGAACTCAACGAACGCCAAGTCGCCCATCGCCGGGCGATGCTGGCGCACATGACGCAGCTGGCGCGGCGTGGGGAATCGCGCTTTTATCTGATTCAGGGCGGCGGGCGCGCCGTCCGAGTGAACTACAGCGGCAACTCATGGGCACGTATGACTTCGTCATTCAGTGCCACACCGAATCCGGGGCGGTCTGGAATCTCGATCGTCCCGCGGACGAATCGTTCCGACGGAATGAGCACGTCGGACCGCCAATCGACTTCGCCGTACTGAAGCTCGAGGTAGTTGGCGTTCCTCATACCCGCGCACACCTGAACGCTGGCGGCTGTGGATATCGGACCGCTCGGGTTGTGCGGTGCGACCATTACCCCCGCGTCGGCGGCCACTGCGGCGATTCGCGTCATCTGTAGGAGACCGCCGCAGTGCTTGACGTCCGGCATGATCGTGTCCACGGCGCGTCGACCGATCAGCGGCGCAAAACCTGACAGCCCGAAGAGCACTTCACCGCCGGCCATCTGTTGTTTGATGCGACGACGAATCGTGACGGTGTCGTCCACGCGTTCCGGAGGAACCGGCTCTTCGTACCACGTGAGGTTGTACGGTTCCAGCCGCCCGGCGACGGCCACTGATTGCTCGATATCGAAGAAGCTGTGGCAGTCGATCATGATGCCGACGGATGAACCGACGGCTGCGCGCATCGCGCGCACCGCATCGATCCCAGCGTCGATCGCGCGCGAGATCTCTGCAGCGGGAGCGGTCGGGGGCGGAAAACCGTCGAACGGCGCTGCTTTGATTGCCGAGAATCCATCCGCGACGGCGCGTTTGGCGGCTGCCGCAAAGCCGTCAGGCGTGCGCGGGTTGGTCGCCCGATTGATGTTCGCGTAGACGCGCAAGGTGTTTCGAATCTTCCCGCCGAGCAGCACGTAGGTCGGCACGTCGAGTGCCTTCCCTGCGAGATCCCACATCGCCTGCTCGATCGCGCTGAATGCCGTGGCGGCGACGAGCCCCTCACGAGCCAGCGGCTCGCCACGCTCACGATAGAACTCGACCTCGAACGGCGAGCGTCCGTTGATCAACGCAAAGAATCGCTCGAGCTCTTTCCGCATGCGCGCTGCGTCGCTGGCTGTTGTGTTCGCAAAGCCGAACGCATCTGACGCTTCGCCGAGGCCGACGAGGCCTGAGTCGGTGAGCAGACGAACGAACAGCCACACGGTTCGTGACGTCGCCCGAACGGGCCGCAGCTCGACACTGGTGAGGCGCACACGAGGGACCGCGGCAGCGGCACGAAGGGGTAGCAAGAGCCTGGCGAGGAGCGCACTGCCGGCGCTGGTTACGAGGTCGCGCCGGCCGATCGTCATGAGGGCAGAACGATCGTCTGTCCGATCGCGGTCATGGCCAGGCGATCGGACTCTTTCGCGAGCGCTTCCTGAATACGCTCGATCGGTTCCATGAACGGCTCGCGACCGAGCCGGAAGGACTGATGGTGCACGGGGACGATCAGTCTAGCGCCGGCGGCGTCGGCCATCGTCACGGCCTGTTCAGGCGTGCAGTGGTTGTGAATCCACGGGTCGTACGCGCCGATGGGCATCACAGCGGCGTCGAATGGGCCGAACCGCCGATGCTCGCTGAACGCTGACGTCTGCGCGGTGTCACCGGCGATGAGGAGCCGTCGTCCTTCACGTTCCACAATCCAGCCGGTATAGCCTCGCCAGGTGTCGCGGCGAATGCGCGCGCCCCAGTGCTTGACCTGAATGGCGCGAACCAGCACGTCACCTCGCGGTGTGACGATACGTGCCGAGTTATTCCAGCGAAGTTCCTGCACCGACGAATAGCGACGACGCGGCAGGAGGTCCGAGGTGCCTGGTCCCATGATTGCCGCGGGCTTGCCGCGGACCGAGCCCAGTGACGGCGTATCGAGATGATCGAAGTGCGCATGCGAGACGAGTACGAGATCGATGTCGGGAATCTCAGCAGGCGTCAATGCGCACTGCACCAGACGCAACGGCCCGAGTGACCCGAGGAGCAGATCGACACCGATACGCGGATACAGCGTCGGATCGGTCAGGATGCGAACACCGAAGAAGTTGATGAGGACGGTGGCGTGGCCGAGCCACGCGAGCGTGACGGCGTTGTCGGACCATAAGGCCGGTGATGGCTTATGCGGCGCTACTGGCACCTCGCGGCCGATCTCGTCAACGCGGTCCATCAAAAAGTTAAAGCCCCACGGACCGATGGTGAGTGCACCGAGACCGCCGGCGACACCGGCAGCGACGAACGTTCGACGATTGAATAAACGGCGTTTCATTTGATGACTTCTGAATTGTACGATCTCGGAAATGCGCTCACTGCCCGACGCCCTGCGTCATCGCCTGTCGAGACCGCTGCCGGGTCTCGAGGCGCAACTGCGCATGGCGCCCCGGCCGTTGATGCGCCCCGATCCGTCGCTGGAGCCGGGGCTTCGCCCTGCGGCCGCACTCCTGCTGATCTATCCGCACGAGGATGCCTGGCACGTGCCGCTCACCGTGCGCGGCTCGAGCCTGCGTCATCACACCGGGCAAGTGTCGCTGCCCGGTGGACGTCTCGATCATCCAGGAGAGTCGGTAGAAGATGCGGCTCTGCGCGAAGCGTACGAGGAGATCGGGGTCATTCCCGCCGACGTCGAGATCCTCGGGCGTCTCACGTCGATCCCAGTGATCGTCAGTGGCCATCTGCTGCAGCCTGTCCTCGGCGTGGCCTCGACACGACCAGCGTTCACGATCGCGGCCGACGAAGTCGAACGTCTGATCGAGTTGCCGGTGTTGCGCTTGCTGGAGCCGGATGCCGTGGCCTGGGAAGAACGCGTGCGAATGATCCCACCGCACGGTGTTATGAACGTGCCGTACTTCGAAGTGGACGGCGCCCGCGTCTGGGGCGCGACCGCCATGGTCCTCTCCGAATTCGGTGCACTGCTCGCCGACTCCCATACATAAATCCGAATTTCGCCGAGATCTCCGACATTTTGGCGTCCCGTTCGATGCCGTGCGGAAGTGTGCAGGGATAAAGGTCCAGTGCGATGCAGCCGATGCGCTGGTACGAGCCCTGCAATGGAAGGGTGCAGCCAGCGGTGGAGCTTGCCGACGCCGGAGCCAGCGGCGGAGGCGGAGGTGCCATGGAGTCTTTCGGAGAACTGCTTGCCGTAGACGAGCGCCGCACACTGGAGTTCTTCGTCACGGGTCTGCAAGACGTGTCGGAGCGCAAACTCGATCGACAGGAGTTGCTGTACAACGCCAGCGTACTGGCCCATTACGCCCAGATCTCCGTCCGCGCCGAATATGAGTTGCCGGCGCCGGAGAATCTCAGCGTCATCTTCGACCAGTTCGTGGTGAACACCGCGCTGCCCGACGACAGTCACTTGATGGAGAGTGCTGGAGCGCAGTGCCTGCTCCTCACCGGGTTTTTCGAAGATCAGATGCGAGCGCGCTACAACATCCGCTGGTATGCCGAGATTGGCGCCAACTTCTTCACCCGCGCGGCCACGTATGAAGAGTCGCGCCACAAAGCACGTCTCCTGACGATGATCGCCAGACACTTCGAGGCCTGGCGGCAGCGTCATGCACGACTGAGCCGAGAGCTGCGCGATCAGCCGTATCTGCTCTCGCCGTCGCCGCGCTCGTTGATGTAGGCGCGGTACCGCGGAGGCTAAAGGCTCCGCTCTTCGCTCGAATCTGCTCGACGTTAGAATCGCCGCGGCTCCGGACGGACACTCATGCCGCGGCTTTCCGCATCATCTCTGTTACCGAGATTTGATCGACAACCTGCGCAACGTGAAGGTCGTGGTCAGAGGGGCCGTGGTCGCCGTCGATAAGCGGGGATCGTAGAGGCGGATCTTAAGTGAAGGGTAGAGGCGGGTCTTAAGACCCGCCCCTACGAGGGACGTCAGAACACTGCCGCGATGTCGAGAATGAAGCCGCGCGAGTTGTAGACGACCGCGTGGCCATCGATGAAGCCGCGCTGGTATCCGTAGGGAACCGGAACGAACTGCGGTTCCATATAGACCGGCACAGCCACGACGCGAGTTCTCCATCCGGGCGGCAGATAGCCTCCGCGATAGTAGCGATACGCCACACGAGGCGCCGGGCGGTAGTACGGCCGGTAATAGTTGCGAATCACGACGACGTCGTGCGGACGGTAGTACGCGCGATTGCTATATCGCCGGTAGTCGTCGCGGTCGTGATCGCGGTCGTAGCGCGCATCGTCTCGCCGATGGCCGCGCCGATCGCCCGCTTCCGCCGCAGTAGAAAGCACGCCACCGAGAACCAAGCCCGCCAAAATGACTGTCAGCACCCGTTTCACGTCCCACCTCCTCGACTACTGGGGAGTCGCTGAATACTCGACAATACAAGGCATCTGCCAATCCACTTCAGTGCGGACAAACGTCGTAAATACAGATGGTTACGGCCCCAAGGGCATTCCTGCACGCCCTCGCACACGTCCTCCGCTCGGGACGTGTGGTCGCCTGCAGAGGTCATGAAATATCGAAACGCTCACGAGGCAGTAGAATCCCCGTACTCATCGGAGGATTCAGATGTCGCGCACGAGAAGGGCTGTCGCCGCGGGAGTGCTTCTGACTCTGGCGATGCCGCTGGCCACCTGCACGAAGACAGCACAAGCGCCGGATGCATCGACGCCGGCTCCACTCACCGCCGTTCTGCCCGAACGCACCAAGGACCAGAACATCGAGCTGGGACGCCAGCACAAGACAGCGTTCGAGTTGTATCAGGCGTTGCGCAAAGAGGCCAATAACGGGAAGCCGCTGCAATGGACACAACTGCCCGACTGGAGCGGTGTCTACTCACGGCCAGCGAATGCCGGCTTTGCCTTCGATCCCGATCAGAAGCCGGGGGAGTTGCCGACCGCGAAGCTGACGCCGGAGTATCAGGCAAAGATGATGAAGCGGATCGAAGACTTGAAGAAGGGCATCGAGTGGGATCCGATCTCGACGTGCTCCCCTCCAGGTCATCCGCGCTGGCTCACCGAGCCCTTCCTCCGAGAGTTCATCGTCACGCCGAACCAAACCTGGTTGATCAACGAAATGGTCAATGATGTCCGTCGCATCTACACCGACGGCCGCGAGCACGTGCCGGAAGACGATCGCTACCCGATCCCCAATGGCGACTCGATTGGTTTCTGGGATGGCCCGAAGCTCGTGATTCACACGAACCAGCTGTCGTCGGGGATTTATCAGCGAGCGCATCCAGACTTCACCGATCAAGTCGAGACGGTTGAGATCTGGCGGAAGGCTGATGACAAGACGCTGGCCGCCGACGTCTGGGTTTACGATCCGCCGGTGTTGACCGAGCCGTGGTACGTCAAGCAGTCCTACGTCAAATTGAGCGACCCTGATAGGAGCCTGCGGATCCGCTATTGGAACTGCGGCGAGAATCAGAACAACGCCGTCGTGCAGACGAAAGAGGGCGGCACACAGTTTCGAGGATTCACCTTCGACAAAGGCGCTGGCGCGTCCAAGGACGCGGCGCAGAAAGGCAAGCCATGATTCGGGCGTTTACAACCGCGGTCCTGACGCTGACCGCTCTCATAGTCACGGCTGTGCCCGGCCTCGCGCACCATTCGGCGACGATGTTCGACGACAAGAAAACGATCACCGTCGAGGGTGTCGTCAAGAAGTTCGAATACACGAACCCGCATTCCTGGCTATGGGTCGACGTGACTGGCAAGGACGGTAAGGTCACGACGTGGGGCTTCGAGGCCGAGGGACCGACGACGCTGCAGCGGGCCGGCATTCGTCCCAGCGACTTCAAGGTGGGCACGAAGCTGACGATCACCGGCAACCCGATGAAGGACGGCAAGCCGGCAGCGATCTGGGTCGATGCGGTTCGCGCCGACGGCAAGAAGTTCAACCCGCGCGCGGGTTTCGCGATCAAATAAAGCGCGCAGGCTGCCACCTTCGCGCTTCGGCGCTACGGTGCCCAAGGAAGCCTGCTCTCCACATTCGTAGCCTCAGACCCGCAGGGCCGGTCCTTTTGGACCGGCCTTCTCAGGACCCGCCGCAAGATCACTCCGATACGTCTCGCGCAATCCCAACGAGCACAGCCACGAGATCAACGACAACATCGTCACGTACACCGTGATAAGCGACGAGTTGCCGGCGACGCCGTACAACGTGGTGGCGATAAACGGCGCGAGCGCGCCGCCGAGGATCGTCCCGAGCGTCAGGCTCAACGACGCGCCGCTGTAGCGGATGGCTGGAGCGAAGAGTTCCGAGAACACCGCTGGTTGTGGACCGAGATACGCGCCCTGCAAGAACATCATTCCGCACAGCGACAACGCGATGAGCGGGAT
>JBKPRH010000169.1:0-19740 GCA_046765795.1 Acidobacteriota bacterium
CTCCACGCCTTGGCGGTTGGACCCCGATCTGCCCGAGGCTCTGGGTACAATGACGGCATGAGTGGGCAGGGCGGGCCGCGCGAAGACATCCTGACCGATTCGCGCAACGAGCAGAAGCTCGAGCGGCCGCGGATGTGGCGGGTCCTCCTGCACAACGACGATTACACGACCCAGGAATTCGTCGTGTTTGTGTTGGAGACGGTGTTTCGGAAGCAGCGTGCCGAGGCGTTCACCATCATGATGAGCGTCCATCGATCCGGACTGGGGGTCGCAGGCGTCTATACACATGACGTCGCTGAAACGAAATTGAAGGCCACACAACAAATGGCCGAAGAGCAGGAGTTCCCCCTGCTAGTGACGATGGAGCCAGAACCAGAGCATGAGTAAGACATCAGTTCCGTTTGCACCTGAAACGCTGGAGACGATTCAGCGCGCGATGCGTTACGCCACCGAGCGGCGGCACGACGCCGTCGGGCTCGAGCACCTGCTCCTTGCGGCCACTGACGAGCCGCAGGCACGGCGCATTCTGGTGAGCTGCGGCGCGGACGTGGACACGCTTCGGCGTCAGGTCACCGAGGTGCTGACCAAGGCGTTCGAGCCTGTGCCTGGCTCTTCTAAGGTGCAGCCGGAGCCGACGATTGGTTTTGACCGCGTCGTTCAGCAAGCGGTGATGCACGCCGCTGTCTCGAGCGCGAAGCAAGTCGACACCGGCAGTTTGCTCGTCTTCCTGCTGCAGGAGGACGACAGCCACGCCGCGTACTTCCTGAGAGCGCAGGGCATTGAGCGTCTGCTGCTCCTGCGCGTGATCTCGCACGGCTCGAAGACGGATCCGGAGGCGATGCCGGCCGGTGGCGATCGCGCCACTGGGCCGAACGCCGATCCGCTCAAGGCGTACGCCACCGATCTCGTCGCCCGCGCCGCGCAAGGTCAAATCGATCCGCTGATCGGACGTGCACTCGAGATCGAGCGCATGATTCAGGTGCTCTGCCGGCGCCGCAAGAACAACCCGCTGCTCGTCGGCGAGCCGGGTGTTGGCAAGACCGCACTGGCCGAAGGCCTCGCGCTGCGGATCCAGCAGGGCAATGTGCCGGAAGTGTTGAAGACGGCGAAGGTCTATGCGCTGGATCTCGGCGCGCTGATCGCCGGCACGAGGTATCGCGGCGATTTCGAGGAGCGCGTCAAACAGGTGCTCGATCGTCTCGAGAAGGAAGAGAACGCGATCCTCTTCATCGACGAGATCCACTCGCTGGTTGGCGCGGGTGCCGCGTCTGGCGGAGCGATGGACGCAGGCAACCTGCTGAAGCCGGCGCTCGCCAGCGGGCAGTTGCGCTGCATCGGCTCGACGACGTTCAACGATGTGAAGCAGTCGTTCGATCGGGATCGTGCGCTGTCGCGACGTTTTCAGAAGATCGATGTGCTGGAGCCGTCCGAGCCAGAGACGCTGGAGATCCTGAAGGGACTTCGTCTGCACTACGAAGCGCACCATGGCGTGCAGTTCACGGACGAGGCGCTCGAAGCGGCGGTGTCGCTCTCCGCTCGGCATCTCAAGGACCTGCATCTGCCTGACAAGGCGATCGACGTCCTGGACGAGGCCGGTGCGGCGCAGAAGCTCTTGCCTGATGATCAGCGCACGCAGTCGATCGGCCCGCCGCAGATCGAAGCCATCATCGCGAAGATGGCGCGTGTGCCGGTGCAGACGGTTTCGAGCGACGACAAGCGCGCGTTGCAACAGCTCGACATCGAGCTGAAGCGCGTGATCTACGGTCAGGACGGCCCGATCGACGAGGTCTCCTCGGCGATCAAGCTGTCGCGATCGGGGTTGCGCTCGCCGGACAAGCCGATTGGCAATTTCCTGTTTGCCGGACCGACCGGGGTGGGCAAGACGGAGCTTGCCCGTCAGCTGGCGCGCATCATGGGTGTCGAGTTCATTCGCTTCGACATGTCGGAATACATGGAGAAGCACGCGGTGTCGCGGCTCATCGGCGCGCCTCCCGGATACGTCGGCTACGAGGAAGGCGGTCTGCTGATCGACGCGATCCGCAAGGCGCCGCACGCGGTGCTGCTGCTCGATGAAATCGAGAAGGCGCACCCGGACATGTTCGCGATCCTGCTGCAGGTCATGGATCACGCGACGCTGACCGACTCGCACGGACGCAAGGCCGACTTCCGGCACGTGATTCTGATCATGACCACGAACGCCGGCGCGCGCGATCTCTCGGATCGCAAGCTCGGATTCGCGGATGCGGGGAAAGGCGGCGGCTCGTCGCGCGGTGCACTCGAGAAGATGTTCACGCCGGAGTTCCGCAACCGGCTCGACGCAATCGTCAACTTCGCGGCGCTCGGGAACAGTGAGATCGAGAAGGTCGTGGACAAGCAGATCGACGAGGTGCGGTCGATGGTGGCCGCGAAGAAGGTCACCATCGAGCTCGACCCGGCGGCGCGCGCGTGGCTGGCGGTCAAGGGCTTCGATCGTGCGTTCGGTGCGCGGCCCATGGCTCGCCTCATCGAGCGCATCGTCAAGAAACCGTTGTCGGAGTTGCTGCTGTTTGGCTCGCTCGCTGATGGAGGATCGGTACGCGTGGTGGTGGAGAATGACGAGATCAAACTCGTCACCGCATGAGCATCGCTGACATCCGCCGCGAATATCGCGGCGAGCCACTGAGCGAAACCGAGTCCGATCCCAACCCGTTCCGGCAGTTCGAGCGCTGGTTCGCGCAGGTGCGCGAGCTCGAGCCCGACGCCACCGAGATGGCGCTCGCCACGGCGACGCGTGAGGGGCGTCCATCCGTGCGCACCGTCCTTCTCAAGGGCCTCGACGATCGCGGCTTCGTGTTCTACACGAATTACAACAGCCGCAAAGCCAAAGACCTCACCGCCACTGGACGCGGCAGCTTGATGTTCTACTGGCGCTCACTCGAGCGCCAGGTGCGCATCGATGGCCGCGCCGAAAAGGTGAGCGGCGAAGAATCTGATGCGTACTTCGCGACGCGTCCGATCGAAAGCCGGTGGAGCGTGTACGCATCGCGACAGAGCGAAGTCATCGAGAGCCGCGATTCGCTCGAAGCACGCTTTTCGTTCGCGCGCCAGGAGTACGGCGAGCATGTGCCGCGACCGGCGTGGTGGGGCGGGTATCGCATCGTGCCCGAGGAGTTCGAGTTCTGGCAGGGACGTCCGAGTCGTCTGCACGATCGCCTGCGCTACGTGAAGGACACGAACGGCGCGTGGAGACGAGAGCGGCTGGCGCCCTGAGAAGCTGTCGGTCGGCGTTCTATTGATAGTTGGCCGACGAGGTCGATGGTGCTCTCGAACACGAAGTCGCTGCTGATCGTGTCGGCGGTCATTGAAATGGGAGCAGGTCTCCTGTTGCTGATCGCGCCGTCGCCGTCGGCAAAACTCCTGTTTGGTGTTGGGCTTGTGTCGCCGGAATCGATGTTGGTTGCGAAGGTCGCAGGCGCTGCGCTCCTCTCGTTCGCTCTGAGTTGCTGGCTGGAGAGGAATCGCGACTCGGCGATTGGGCTCGTCGCTGGATTGCTCGTGTACAACGCCGCGGTCGTTGCCCTTTTCGTTTACGCCGCGCTTGTCAGCAGGATGAATGGAATCGGGATTTGGCCGGCTGTCGGCCTGCACTCGGCGCTGCTCATCTGGTGTGCCGCGCGACTTCGACTCGGCCGCGGTGCTCGCGCGTAGAGGCATACCGCGGCTGAAGCTGAACATGTTACGAGTGGTCGCAACACTTCGCGCCTGGCGTCGTGAGCGCGTCCGGACGATTGAGGTGCCGATGCGATCAGCTGCTGCGTTTGCACTGGCATCTCTCGCAATCGGTCATCCCGCCTGTGCGGCGCGCTCCGAGCAGGCGCATGTCGTTCTGTCGCAGTTTCGCAAAGCCCTGACCTTGTCGTTAACGGTCCCGCCCAACGTCGTCGTTGGGGAGGAAACACGACTTCGCTTTCGTGTGAAGAACTCAGGCCGGCATACGATCGACGGATGCGTCGGTCCGTCGCGCAATGTCTGGATCATTCCTGAGGACGATACACAGGGCAATGAGCCTCTCAGCATCTCGGAGCATGTCGTCGATCATCCCGGTTGCCAGCGGCGCCTGCGGCTTGCCCCCGGCGCGCATTTCGAGTGGGAGGAAACCACGAGAGTGCCGGGCATCGTGCGTGGGTTTGCCAAGATTGCCGTTGATGTTCAGGTTGTTGATCCACGGCACTGCGATCGATTCCTGGGTTGTCCGGAGATGATGCTGACGGCCAGCGCGCCCGTTGCCATTCGATGAACTCAGTGGCCCAATGGAGGCCTCATCATGTTTGTCGGCCACTACGGCCTCGCGTTCGCCACCAAGAAAGCCGACGCCTCGATCCCGCTCTGGGTTCTCTTCCTGGCCGTGCAATGGCTCGACGTAATCTGGGCGCCGTTGGTGCTGCTCGGCATTGAGCGAGTACGAATCGTGCCGGGGTTCACCGCGACGAATCCGCTCGATCTGTATTACATGCCGTACACGCACAGTCTGGTTGCTGCCATCGTGTGGTCGGGGGCTGCGGCCCTTGTATACGGTGGAGTCAGACCTGCCAACACCCGGACCCGCTTACTCGTTGGCCTTGCGGTGTTCTCTCATTGGATCCTCGATTTCATCGTGCACGTGCCGGACTTGCCGCTCTATGACAACAGGGCGAAGGTTGGCCTCGGCCTGTGGAACGAACCGATCGTGGCATTCTGCCTGGAGGCGGTTCTTCTGCTTGGCGCAATCGCCATGTATCTACGAACGGTGAAGAGGTCGCCCCTGGGGATTGTCGCGTTTGGCCTGGTGATGCTCGGCATACACGCCTATGTGTTCTTCGGTCCGCCTCCCGCATCGCCGACGGCCGCAGCCATGACCGCCCTCGGCGCATATGGTGTGTTCGCTTTTGCTATCTGGTTTCTCAGCGACCGCATGGTCACGCGACACACCTAGTCCTTCAGATCAGGCCGAGCGCCTGCATTTCCTCCTGTTGATCGCGCGCCGAGATGTAGCCGAGCACACGCCAGGATTTCTCGGCCCGTTCGAGCAGATACGCAATCTCGAACTCGATCGCACGAGCGCCGGTCTTCTCAAAGCGCACACTCCAACGCACCTGCGCGAGGACGTGCCGTGGGCTGAGCGCCGTCTCTCGCACCGCTGCGGGCGAAATGGCACGCATCCCGTGCTGACGATTGAAGGCGCGTACCTGTGCCAGCCACTCGAGGAACCGTGCGTCGTTCGCAGCGGCCCCTTCAGGCTGGTGCTATCGTTTACGCTCGCGCCGGGGAGCGGCAAGTCAGACGCCTGAGAAGAGGTACGAATTGATACGGTACGCAGCCAAATTGCTCTTCATCTACGACCCGGATCCTGTCACCGGGAGCAGGAGTCGGCGCTTGCGCGAAGAGCAGATTGTGGGGTTTCAGGCACGCTCGGCTTCCGCTGCTGTCACAAGGGCGAAGGCAATTGGCCGTGCGGGCCAGCTCCACTTCGACAGTGGTCATCAGTTGCGGTTTGCCGGGGTCTTGCAGTGTATGGATCTTGAATTCCAGGATCCGAGCGAAGTGTGGTGGGAGTTTCGACGTCGGTCGAATCCAGACCAGTGGGCGCGCAAAGCGATTCCGCCCGAGTCCAACCTGTACGTCTTCACAGATAAAAGGTCAAAGGCGACGGGTCGGCGAAGAAGGCGCTCGCGCGAGGCTCGAGGCTGAACGGCAGGCCGACAGAGGCAAGAGTCACCGATGCATGAAGATCGAGGCCTACTTCGCGAGCTGATAGGAGACGGACGACCAGCGCTATCGCTAACCGCTGTCGCGCTGTTGCTCTCCGGAATGTTCGCGATCTTTCTATCGTTCAGACGAGAGTTTCTTCCTCACGATGTGACTTACTTGGGAATGTCCGCCGCTGAATTGTGCCGATTCGCGGACTGCCGGGTTGTGCGCTTCATGTTTCACGATCGCGTGGCATTTGGAGGCACGCTCATTGCCATTGCGGTCCTGTACTTGTGGCTCGCAGCCTTTCCCTTGCGTCAGGGAGCGATGTGGGCGTGGTGGGCTTTCGTCGCGAGCGGAACGCTGGGTTTCGCAAGCTTTCTGGCATACCTCGGCTACGGTTACTTCGACATGTGGCATGGCACCGCGACACTGGCGCTGCTGCCGACATTCACACTAGGACTGCTGTTTTCTCGACGACTCGCAACAGCACCGGCGATGCCATGGATTCGAACCGAGGAAATGAAAGCCGCCGCTTGGCCATTGCGACTTGGCCGATGGGGACTGTTGGCCACGGGTCTGGGTATCGGCCTCGCAGGACTCGTGATTCTCTATCTCGGCTCGACCGAAGTGTTTGTCGTCGAAGATCTCGGCTTCATGGGCGTCACCCATCAGATGCTGGACGATGTCAATCCACGTCTGGTCCCACTCATCGCCCACGACCGGGCTGGTTTTGGTGGTGGCCTCGCCACGATCGGTGTCCTACTGACTGTGTGTGCGGTTTACGCGCGGCCGAGTCGTTCATTTCATGAAGCGGTGGCAATCGCCGGAGTAGCCGGGTTCGGGTGCGCGATCGGGACTCACTTTGTGGAAGGGTACGTGAATCCCATTCATCTTGCTCCAGCGTTCGCAGGAGCGGCGTTGTTCGGTGTCAGTATGGGATGCGAAATCATCGGCTCACGCGCAGGTAAGTCGAGCCGCCCAACAACCGCTCCAGCCGTCGAGCGGCGCGTCGTCGGTTAGGTTTCGAGACGACCCGAGGCTTGGGATCGGACGCATTAAGGCGTTGCGCGCCCGGCAGGGTAGGTTAGATGTTCACGCTCGATCAAGTCGTTCCGTGGGGCCGGTCATTCGACGAGTACCGACGGATGTTCGCGCTCACCGATGCCGATCTCCGGTTGAAGATCGTGGGCTGTGGGGATGGCCCCGCGAGTTTCAATGCGGAGGCGACGCGTCTGGGATCGACGGTGGTCTCGTGCGACCCGATCTATCGCTACGACGCGGAGGAACTTCGGCAGCGCATCGCGTCGACGTACGAACAAATCCTGGAGCAAACCCGCCGGAATGAAAGTGAATTCGTCTGGAGCACGATTCACTCGGTTGACGAACTCGGGCGAGTCCGAATGGCGGCGATGAACGAGTTTCTGCGCGACTATCCAGCGGGACTCACCCAGAGGCGATACATCGTTGCCGAACTGCCGCACCTCCCGTTTGGCGACGCGTCATTCGACCTGGCGTTGTGCTCGCACTTGCTGTTCTTGTACACCACGCAATTAGGCGAGGCATTTCATTGGTCAGCGATACGAGACATGTGCCGGGTCGCCACGGAAGTCCGCATCTTTCCACTGATCGAGTTGGGCGGCGCGCCGTCGCCGCTGGTTCAACGAATGGTGGACGCGTGTGACGGCCAGGGGTTCGACGTGTCGATCGAGGTGGTCCCGTACGAATTTCGTCGCGGCGGAAACCAGATGATGCGCATTCGGCGAGCGCGATGATCGGTGAAGTTCTTTCGTGTTCGCGCGAAATCAGCTGCGGACCAAGGTAAGCGACAATGCGTGCACAGACTTCGTGAAACTGATAGCGCGGAAAAACGCAAGGACTCGACAAAGGAGCTGACCGATGGGCTCATCCGTCGCGCGAAAGGCCGCGGCCACTCGGAAGCGGAGAGCGGCAGCCCACAAAGCGGCCACGACTCGGAAGCGTCGAGCAGCTGGCCGGAAGGCGGCGGCGACGCGCAAGCGTCGGGCGACCCACAAGACGGGTGGCACTGAACGACGCACACCATCCGTTATCCCGATGATTTCCTACGAGGACGGCATCGGGGCCTTGGAGTGGTTAGCCAGCGCCTTCGGTTTTCGGGAGACGGCACGTCTCACGACGCCGGACGGAAGGCTCTCGCACGGCGAGATGCGCGCCGGTGAAGGATTGATCATGCTTGCGTCTCCCACGCCTGATTACCGCGGCCCGAAGCGCCATCGGGAGATGTGCGAACAGGCTCGCCGGTGGTCGACGGTGCCGTGGATCATCGATGGTGTGCTCGTGTACGTGGATCACCTTGAGCGCCACCTTGCGCGTGCCAAGGCGGCTGGGGCGACGATCCTCTCCGAGATCGAAAAGGGGCCGCCTGGCCGACGATATCGAGCGGAAGATCTCGAAGGCCATCGCTGGTTCTTTTTTGAGAAGGGCTAACCACCGAGGGCAGCTGCCACACACCTGGCTGATGGGAGAGCTTGCCCTCGTCGCGTCGCTGTTCGGGCCACTCTTCGTGGGACTCATCTTCCATGGCCTGTGCATCAAGTTCGGGTGGTTACGCGCCCTCGCCGTTCCCATTGACCGCAGGGTCCTGTTTCGAAACCGTCCCCTGTTCGGCGCCAATAAGACCTACCGAGGCGTTCTCGCGGTGGCTCTGGGATCGGCCGCAGGCTACAGCCTTCAAAGCCTCGCCCCGAAGCTTCAGCCGCCGGTCCTTCGCGCTCTCCCCCTGTTCGCTCTCGTCTCGCTCGGCTTCACCCTGGGCGTCGCAGCGATGCTCAGCGAGCTCCTCAACAGCTTCCTCAAGCGTCAGCTCGAGATCGCTCCCGGGGCGGCGGGAGGTGGCCCCGGTAGACTCTTCTTCTACGTCTTCGATCAAGTCGATTTCCTGCTGGGGGCCTGGCTGATTGCATGGCCGTGGGTCGCTCCCACACTGCCTCGAGTCTTGTCGTCAATCCTGTTCGTGTTCGTGGTGCATCAGGTGATCAGCGTCTTTGGCGCCCTTCTCGGCATGCGCGTATCGGCCCGGTAACGTCACATGATCACTCTCGGCTTCCTGGGATGTCTCGTTGCTGCGAGTGCGCTGGCTCTGATCGCTCTTCCCAGAACGTCCAGTTTCGCCCAGAGGTACCGCCGGGTCGCATGACTTCCAGTGGCAATACTGCGCGCAACGCTCGTGGCAGCCATTCCTGGGATGCTCCTCCTTGCCTTGATGGTCTATGGGTTCGTCAACGCGATACTTGAGAAGTAGTGGCGCGGAAACTGATTTCGTCGTCTTCAGGAGTCTGAATGAATTTCCCTCACGTCGTTCTGGCCCGCGTGTACGAGCATATCGAACCGGTCGATCGTGGTGACCGATACGAAGATCCGCTCGACGCGGTGCTCGCGCACGCCAACATCGGCCGTGTCACAGGCGGCGGCTCGCAATTGAACGAGCACGGAGGTATCCAGTACGCCGACATCGAGATCGAACTCGCGAATCTCGACGGCGCTCTCAGTGTCGTGGTGGGTGCGCTCGAGAAGGCCGGTGCTCCTCAAGGATCCGAACTGATCGATATGTCAGACAGTCGCATCCTGCGGCAATTCGGAACGCAGCAGTGCCTGGCGATTTTCCTCGACGGCACGACGCTCCCCGAGGAGGTGTACGCCGATCTCGATTTCGATGCAGTCGTGTCCGAGCTCGGAGCGGCCGCCGGTGATGGTAGTAATCGGGGCTTCTGGCAGGGACCGGAAGAGACCGGTCTCTTCTTCTTCGGTCCGGACGCCGAAGCTATGTTCGCCCGTGTCGAACCCGTGTTGCGCCGGCTACCGATTGGGCAGAATGCGCGCGTCGTACTGCGTCACGGCAAGCAAGAATTCAATCCGCGCGAAGTTCGTATGCCGAGACACTGACCATGCTCTACATGATCGTCGAGACGTTCCGCGACGGCGACGCGTTGCCTGTGTACCGCCGCTTCCGAGACAAGGGCCGAATGGCGCCAGACGGTCTGAAGTATGTGGCGAGCTGGGTCACTGAAGATCTGCGCCGCTGCTTCCAGATCATGGAGTGTGATGACCCATCACTCATCGCACAATGGACAGCTCGCTGGGAAGACGTGACCGACTTTGACGTTATTCCGGTGATCACATCCGAGCAAGCGGCCGCGTGTGTTGCTCCACGTCTGTGATGCGTAGGCGAGTTCTCTACAGCTACTTCGCCGCGACGGTTGCAGTGTGGTGCGTTATGGCGGTGACGCAGTACTGCTTTGAATGGCAGAACGCACATCAAATCCCTGACATGTCGCTCAGAGATACGTGCATCTCGACGTGGTTCCTTTCGTCGTTCGGAGTGATCGTTCTCCAGCTCGCCTGCATCGCGATGATGGCCTTCCCGCCGCAGTTCATTCGCGACGGCTTGACGCCCCATATCCGCTTCGCAGTTGGTGCCTTTGCGCTCCTTGTGCTGCTGACGAACCCATGGGTGTTCATCCTCTACATCGTGATGAGCGGCGGCACGCTCAGCTGACACCCAGAAGGGGGGCGGTTCGCGGCGTGACAGGGTAGGTCATTTTCGGAACCCGGAACGTGGAACCCGGAACGGGCATTCCGGCTCCGCATTCGTGCTATCGTCGTCGTCATCACGGCAGCGTGGTGCTGCCGTTCCGGATCCCCGGCGCGGCCGGGAAAGCGAGCGCGCAATGACCTTACTTCGCACTTTCCACTTTTCACTTTTCAGTTCGATCTGACATGGGCGCGCTACGCGTCTGTGTGTCCGCATCAGCGGCCGACCGTCTGTCGTGCGCGCGCGAGGTGATCGGCGCCTGCGCACCAGGCACCCGCGTCCTCATCGTCGGCGCGTCGCGTGGCGCGGCTGACGATCTGGCTCGCGCCATTGCCGCATCGTCTCCGGCGACATTCGGTCTTCAGCGTCTGAGCCTGACGCAGCTCGCCGCGAAGACCGCGATCCTGACGCTCGCCTCCGATGGCATGACGTCGAGCACGTGGCTCGGCACCGAGGCGGTCGCTGCGCGGGTCGCATTCGATGCGACCAAGGACGGATCGCTCTCGTACTTCAGCGCCGTGTCGCGAACTCCAGGATTTCCGCGTGCGCTGGCGCGCACGCTCCAGGAATTACGACTGGCCGGCGTTCGCGCGCCGCAGTTGACGCCGCTGCCGCTCGCCGGTCCCGATCTCGCCGATCTGCTCCAGCGCATCGACGCCTCGTTTGCCGCAGCCTCGACTGCCGATCGGGCAGAGCTCTTTCGGGCGGCGGCGCGAACGATCAAGACGACTCCGGCCGCCGATGTTGTCGTGCTGCTCGATCTGCCGTTCGAACATGCCGCAGAGCGCGAGTTGGTGAGCGCGCTGGTCACGAGTGCGAAGTCCACGCTCGCGACGATTCCGCACGGCGATGTGGACGGCATCTCGTATCTCGAGGGCATTGGCGGCGTGGTCGAGACGCGCGAATCGACCGACACCGGCGACCTCGCATGCCTGCGCAAATTCCTCTTCACGGCTGACGCCCTGCCGGTTGAGCGTGCGCTGGACGGTTCTCTCACGCTGTTCTCTGCGCCAGGTGAAGGACGCGAGTCGGTCGAGATCGCCCGGCGCATCGTGCGCGAAGCGCGCAGCGGCCGCCGCTTCGATGAGATGGCGATTCTCGTGCGATCGCCGCACAGCTACTTCGGTCTGCTCGAACACGCGTTGACTCGTGCGGGTGTGCCAGCGTGGTTCGGCCGCGGGACGCGTCGGCCGCATCCGGCCGGCCGTGCGTTTCTCGCGCTGCTCGCATGCGCGGGTGAGTCACTCTCCGCCGCGCGATTCGCCGAGTACCTGTCGCTCGGGCAGGTTCCTGACGAACACTCACCGCGCGATCGCACCTGGGTCGCTCCGCTCGACGAAGCGGTGAATCGTGTGCCGGCCACGGGCGAAGCGCGCATCGAAGACGAGGACGCGAGTGCGGCAGAGGCGGCAGCATCGGACACCGAGCAGGTGCGGGCTGGCACGCTGCGAGCGCCGTGGCGCTGGGAGAAGCTGCTCGTCGAAGCCGCGGTCATCGGTCGTGATGCCGAACGATGGCATCGTCGTCTCGAGGGCAAAGCGAAGGAGCTCGAGCGACAGAAGCGCGAAGCCTTGCTCGCCGATGACGGCGGCGATGCGAAGCTCGAGCGGATCACGCATGTGCTCGAGCAACTGGGGCATCTGGGTGCGTTCGCCCTGCCGATCATCGAGACGCTCGCGTCGTGGCCGACCGAGGCCTTATGGGGTACATGGCTCGATCGGTTCGAGGAGCTGGTGCCCCGCGTACTCCGCACACCCTCGCACGTCTTGCGCGTGCTCGCCGATCTGCGGCCGATGGCGGAAGTGGGTCCGATCGATCTCGATGAAGCGCGCCGCGTCCTCGCCGAGCGATTGTTGTTGCTCGACTCCGATCCGCCGGCGCAGCGCTATGGACGCGTGTTTGTCGGCACTCCACAGCAAGCGCGTGGCCGCAGCTTCGCGGCGGTGTTCGTGCCTGGCCTCGCTGAGCGGATGTTCCCGCAGAAGCCGCGTGAAGACGCGCTCATGCTCGATGACCTGCGTCGAGAGGTCGATCGCTCGCTGCCGACGCAGCATCAGCGCCTCCACGCTGAACGCCAGCTACTGCAGATTGCCACTGGCGCGGCGTCCGAGCGTCTGTTCGTCTCGTATCCGCGCATCGAGCTGAGTGAATCGCGTGCGCGCGTGCCGTCCTTCTACGCGCTCGACGTCATGCGCGCGGCGACCGGACGCATCCCGCACCACGAGGAGCTCGAGCGGCGAGCGCGCGACGCGGGCGATGCCACGTTGGCCTGGCCAGCGCCATCGCATCCCGAAGATGCCATCGACGATCAGGAGCACGACCTGGCCGTACTTCGCACATTGCTCGATGAGAGCGATCCGGCTGCCGTTCGTGGGCATGCACATTACCTGTTGAAGCTGAATGAATGTCTGCGGCGATCGGTTGTGGATCGATGGGCGCGCGGCGAGCGGCGCTGGTCGCCGAGCGACGGGTTGATACGCGTCTCGCCGTACACGAAAGAGGCGCTCGCGTCCCGTCGTCTGACGGCGCGTCCGTACTCGCTATCATCGCTGCAGAAGTTCAGCGCGTGTCCGTATCAGTTCCTGCTGGCGTCGATCTTCAAACTGCAGCCGCTTGAAGTGCCGGAGCCGCTTCAGCGGATGGACCCGCTCACGCGAGGCAGCCTCTTCCACGAGATTCAGGCGCAGTTCTTTCGCGAGATGGATCGGCGCGGTGAGCTGCCGATCACGGCTGCGTCGATCGCCGGCGCGCGCAGCGTCCTGCAGGACGTGATTAGTGGCGCCGCGATGAGCTGGCACGACGAGCTCGCGCCGGCAGTCGAACGCGTGTGGGTCGATGAGATCGCGTCCATCGGGCGAGATCTGCGGGCATGGCTCGAATCGGTGGCTCGCGACGGCGCCGAATGGCTGCCCAAATACTTCGAATACGGGTTCGGCGAGGTGCCCGGTGAGCGGGATCCGCACAGCACGCAGGAGCCCGTCGTCTTGGCAGGCGGTTTCAAGCTGAAGGGCGCCATCGATCTCATCGAAGAGCATCGTCAGACGAAGGTGTTGCGCCTGACTGATCACAAGACCGGGCGCAAGCCGGATCGCATCGACAAGGTGATCATCAATGGCGGCTCGGTGCTACAGCCGGTGCTCTATGCGATGACGATCGAAGCGGTGCTCGATCAGCCGGTCTATTGCGGCCGTCTGTACTACTGCACGTCTGCCGGCAGCTTCTACGCGCACGAGATCCCGCTCAACGAATACACGCGTGAGGCCGGCCTCGAGGTACTGCAGGTCGTCGATCGCGCGATCGAGCGCGGGTTCCTGGCGCCGGCACCGACCGAAGAGGCCTGCGGCCGATGCGATTTTCGGCCGGTGTGCGGGCCGGGCATGTTCAATCGCATTCTTCGCAAACCGCAGAACGAGCTTGCCGACCTGGAAGCGTTGAGGAACCGGCCATGACACCCGCACGACGAACGGACGCAGACTCGCGACGAATCATCCGCGAGAACCTAGACGACACGCTGGTCGTCGAAGCCGCCGCCGGAACTGGCAAGACGACGGAGCTGGTGAATCGGATTGTGCGCGTGCTTGCCGAGGGACGCGCGAACGTTCGTGAAATCGTTGCGGTCACGTTCACGGAGAAGGCGGCAGGTGAGTTGAAGCTGCGCCTGCGGCAGCACCTCGAAACGGAACGGCAGCAGGCGGCGAGACGCGAAATGACTGCACGATTGGACGAGGCCGTCCAGAACCTCGAGGAAGCGCACGTCAGCACGATTCACGGGTTTTGTGCCGATCTGCTGCGCGAGCGTCCCGTCGAAGCGCGCGTCGATCCGTTGTTCCGTGTGCTCACTGAAGGTCAAGCCGAGCGGCTCTTTAACGAGGCCTTCGCCGGGTGGTTCCACTCGATCCTCGAGACGCCGCCCGAAGGCGTGCGGCGCTCGCTCCGTCGCACCAGCCGTGGCTCGCGTCCAGGCGACGTTGACGAAGACGGTCCGATGGAACGGCTGCGCCGCGCCGCGTTCGATCTGGCCGAATGGCGCGACTTCAGAGGTGCGTGGACGCGCGAGCCGTTCGATCGCGAGAGCCTCATCCTGTCGATCCTGCCGCTCGTGCACGCACTCGCCGACGTCTCGAAGTCTCCGTCATACGCCGGCGACAACCTGTTTCTCGACACGGAACCGGTACGGCGTCTCAGTGTCGACCTCGCCAGTGCGCCGCCGCCCGAAACGAGCGCCGACTTCGATGGCCTCGAGTCGCAGTTGATTGATCTGCGGCGGAATCGCGACTTCAAGCGAGGACGGAAGGGGAGCGGGCCCACCTACGCCAAAGGCGTTCCTCGCGCACGCGTGCTCGAGGCGCGCGATTTGCTGACCTACGCCCTCGATGACTTCCAGTTGCGTGCCGACGCTGACCTGGCCGCACTGCTGCACGACGAGCTGCTCGAGTGCGTCGATCGCTATCGGCATCTCAAGGCGCGCGAAGGCGCACTCGACTTTCTCGATCTGCTGCTGCACGCGCGCGACCTGATTCGCGACAACACGACTGTCCGCAACCATTTTCAAACCCGCTTCCGATGCCTGTTCGTGGACGAGTTCCAGGACACCGATCCGCTGCAAGCGGAAATCCTCCTCCTGCTGGCTTCGCAGGATCCCGGCGAGACGCGATGGCAGCACGTGGACCCGGTCCCAGGGAAGTTGTTCCTGGTTGGAGATCCGAAGCAGTCGATCTATCGGTTCCGCCGCGCCGACGTGCACATCTACAGGCAGGTGTGCGAGCAGCTCGTCGAACGGGGTGCGCAACCCGTCGAGCTGCGCAAGAGCTTTCGCGGCGTCGAAAACCTGCAGCGTGTGATCAACGCGGCGTTCGCTCCGATTATGGACGGTA
Source organism: Acidobacteriota bacterium (assembly GCA_046765795.1). GTDB lineage: Bacteria > Acidobacteriota > Vicinamibacteria > Vicinamibacterales > UBA2999 > Gp6-AA40. Next base: position 15,154 of record JBKPRH010000169.1, read on the forward strand.
ACGTCGATACCAGGCAGGCGCACTACGTGCCGCTCGAGTCGTCTCGCGCCGATCACCCGGATCAACCGTCTGTCGTCGCGCTACCCGTGCCGCGGCCCTACGCACAGCGGTTCATCTCGACCCGCGCAATCGAGGAGTCATTGCCCGACGCGGTCGGCGCCTACGTCGAGTGGCTGGTCACAAAGAGCGGATGGACGGTGACTGAGCGCCGCGATCCGAGCAAGCGCGTCAAGCTCGAAGCGCGCCACATCTGCATCCTGTTCCGTCGCTTCGTCAGTTACGGAGAAGACATCACGCGCGCATATGTGGACGCGCTCGAAGCGCGTGGCGTGAAGCATCTGCTTGTTGGGGGCCGCGCCTTTCACGGCCGCGAGGAAATCGAGACGCTGCGCGCGGCGCTGATGGCGATCGAGTGGCCCGACGATCAGCTGTCGGTCTTCGCGACGTTGCACGGCGCACTTTTCGCGATCGGCGATGAAGAGCTGCTGGAGTATCACCATCACGCCGGCAGCTTTCACCCGTTCAAGATTCCGGAGACTCTGCCCAAAGGCCTCGAACCGATCCGCGAGGCCTTGACCTGTCTCGCCAACTGGCATCGCCGCCGCAATCGTCGTCCCGTGGCCGAGACGATCTCAGATGTTCTCGGGAGCACCCGTGCGCATGTGAGCTTTGTGCTGCGACCGGGCGGAGAGCAAGTACTCGCCAACGCGCTGCATGTCGCCGAGCTGGCCAGGCAGTACGAGATCGAGGGCGGCATGTCGTTCCGCGGATTTGTGGAAGCACTGCGCGAGGCGGCATCCGGAGGTCAGGCTGCAGAGGCGCCGATCCTCGAAGAGGGCAGCGATGGCGTCCGCCTCATGACCGTCCACAAGGCGAAGGGACTCGAATTCCCGGTCGTGATTCTGGCCGACATCACGGCGCGACTGACCCCGTTCGATGCCAGCCGCTACATCGATACCGAACGCGAACGATGCGCGCTGCGTATCGGCGGATGGTCGCCGAAGGATCTCAACGACAACAAGGCGATGGAACTCCTGCGCGAGGAAAAGGAGGGCGAACGCGTCGCCTATGTGGCGGCGACTCGGGCGCGCGACCTCCTCGTCGTGCCTGCGCTCGGCGATGGGCCACTTACGGATGGATGGGTGGCTCCATTGAATGCCGCGATCTATCCCGCGGAAGATGCTCGTCGTGTCCAGGCGCTCGGAGTCGGGTGCCCGCAGTTTTTGAGCAAGGATTCGGTGCTGATGAGGCCCGATGGCGACCCCGCGTCGAGGCTCACAGTATGTCCTGGGCAACACGAGTTCACCGCAGCTGACGACCCGTACTCGCTTGTGTGGTGGTCGCCTGAGCCTGCTGTGCTGTCGCTCGGTGCGCAAGCGCCGTTTGGTCTGCGCCGCGATGACTTGATCGTGAAGGACGTCGCCCCGGCGGTCTTACGGCGAGGTCTCGAGAGGTATCAGTCGTGGAAAACAGGACGCGACGATGCGATTGCGGCGGCACAGCGGCCGTCGATCGACGTGATGACAGCGACGGTCGCGGCGACAAATGAGTCTCTTGCACCCGTCGGACGCGACATCGATGTGGCTACTGAGATGGTTGGCGGATCTCGAGGCGAGGCGGATGCGTCTCAGCGGCCTGGTGGTCAGCGATTCGGGTCGCTTGTGCACGCGATGATTGCCGACATGCCACTCGATGCAGCGGATGCGCGAACGATCGCGCGGCTCGCGTCTGCGCACGGTCGTGTAATGGGTGCCGACGCTGCAGAGATCGACGCCGCTGAGGAGATCGTGCTCCGTGTGTTGACGCATCCGGTGTTGCAGGCGGCCACCCGCGCGAATCGCGACGGACGTTGTTATCGCGAGATGCCGGTGACGTGGCGAACCGACACCGGCGCGATCATCGAGGGGTTTGTCGACCTGGCGTACGAAGACGACCCGGGTTTCGTCGTGGTGGACTTCAAGACCGATCGCGAGCTCGATGGCGCGCTTGATCGCTATCAACGTCAGGTTCGGATCTACGCAGCGGCGGTCGCGGCTGCGACGGGGCGACCCACGCGCGCTGTGCTCATGCGTGTGTAAAGGGCGCGCGATATCTCCGCGCATGCGTATCGCTCAGTTCAGAGAATCTGGTCACCCCGATACATTGTTGCCGCCGTGCCGCGAATACGGGTGGTTGGCCGAAGATCCGCGTTGGCCCGCAGATTGCTATCTCACTCCGAGGGAGGATGGCAATGGTCATTCGGTTCAAGGAATCGGTCAGGGTTCGCGTCTGGGGCAGAGAGCTAAGCAACTTCCGTAAGGGTGAGATCCACGCAGTGCCGACGGCGGTCGCGGGTGTGTTGCTCGCGCAGGGCTGCGCTGAGCCCGTCTCTGACGACGAAACGCCGGAACTTCGCAAGGCCAGCTAACGCGCGCGCCCGTGCGCGGCCGCGTGCTTGTTGCCGCGAGCTAGCTGTCCAGAGCCTTCAGCCGTCGATCGAGATCGGCAATGGCTTGTTCGAGCATGGCGCGATGCGCCGGCGCGCACGCGTGCTGGAGATCGCTCAGTGCACGCGTACGAGCGAGCATCAAGGTCGCACGCTCGGTGCGCTTCCGGACCTCGTCATCTGACAGCGGCGCAGAATGCTGGCGGCTTTGCGCGGCCGTTTCCTGCTGCGCCTCCACCGCCTTACTTTCCCAGCCTCGAGCCATCTTCGTAGGGCTGCTCCGTTGGACCAGCCGCGAATGTAGGGTGCGTCTTCGTGGACGCCGCTACTTCGCGTGGGCCACGGCGCGCTCGGCCGGCGGCACCGCCATCAAATCCGGCCGCGCAGCCTCGTGCCCCTTGACGATCTGCTCGGCCTGCGCAACCGCTCCAGCATCACCCGCGCGATAGATCGCGTTGGCTTCGATCAGCGCCTTTTGCGAGGCCGGCGTTGAGTCGGGGCTGTCGTAGATGGCCGCCACCGGACAAGCAGGCACGCACGCGCCACAATCGATGCACTCGTCCGGGTGAATGTAGAGCATCGTCGTCTGCGCGAACTCGGGCTCGTCCTTCCGTGGATGGATGCAGTCCACGGGGCACACATCAACGCAGGCGGTGTCCTTCGTGCCGATGCACGGGTCGGTAATAACGAAAGGCATGGCGTCAGCTTATAACGAAACCGCCTCGTGTAGCTGCGCCCCCTCATTTGATGAACTGAATCATGTGCTCGGAGCTGCCGCCCATGAAGAAGCGGGCCCATCGGCCGGCCACCTTGTCCGTGCCGGCTCCGGCCTCGATGCCCATCACCTGCGGATACCACCGCCCACCGCTCAGAATCTTCACCGGTGTGGACCAGCCGGTGGGGTTATCCAGACGAGGATTGAACGAGACGTAAATGCCGTCCTGCTTCCAGTTGGTGTCCTTCGCGTGATTCAACAGCATCACGTACTGTTCGAGGTAGACGTTCCAGTGCACGGCGGGCCCCCAGAACGCGTCCACCTCGGTGTCGTCATCGTTCCAGGGTTCTTTGGCCGGGAAGATCGGAACTGCCGACGGGTAGAACGAGCGCACAGTCCCGTTTGGGAAGACGAACGATCGCGCTGGCAGCCAGATGCCGTTGCTGAAGACCATCACTCGGCCTGACGGGTTGTCGCGATCGGCCCACGCCAGTCTCGCGATCCCGACACCCTGCGATCGTCTGTTGTATTGCGAGAAGAAGATGTAGAGATCACGTGAGTCCGGATCGAGCTGCACACTGAAATCACCGACACCGCCGACGAAATACATGTCGTTGGTTTCGCAGTCGAAGGATCCGGGAGGCGCTTCGAGGACGATACCGAGCGAGGTCCACCTCAGACCGTGATCGCTGGACCGCGCGGCTCCAATGCGCGGGATCACCTTGCCACTGCCGGGACACACTGTCGCCGAATTCTCGTTGTGGTAGTAGCCGTACAACGTGCCGTCCACGTCCTCAACCACGGCTTCCATCCAGACGCCCTCGCCCGGCCACGGGTCCACCACGACCGGAAGCGCCACGCTCAGACGATCGAATTGAGGACCTGATGCCAGACTCGGACGGCCGGCAACCGAGGTGAGGAGGAGGAGTTGATTCAGCCCGCTGACGCGTTGCCAGACCGCGGGACTGTTGCTATCAACGTCTCCCGTAAAGCGAAGACGCGGGGCCGCACTGAGTTCCACGCGCGGTGTGGTCGAGGCACTCTGAGAGATCAGTCCTGGTGACTCGAGGAGAAACGCCAGTAATACGAATGTAAAGAATGTAAAAGAACGAAGCGACATCGACTCGCAGCATGCAGCGGTTGTGCCTACTCGAGCCTGTGTTCTTTACGAGGGTCTTGTTACGACGACAGGATCGGCGTGGACTCAGGAGATGACTCGGCTGGCGTCTTCGCCGCCTTATCGAAGTGCAAACGCAGTCGGAACTCGCGCTGCAGGAGCCAGAGGTTCATCGCCAACTGCACCACGACGGCGCCCGCAGAGATATACCAGATCCAGCGCAGCGTGAAGCCCGCTGACTGCGCCAGCAGCAACACCGGTATCGCGACGATCACGATCCGGGCGCCCGATGTGATGAGCGACGGGACGGTGTTGCCCATTGCCTGGAAC
>JBKPRH010000170.1:0-5940 GCA_046765795.1 Acidobacteriota bacterium
CGTCGTCGCCACGGCTGCCCTTGAAGAAGGTCTGATTACACCGGATTTCAAGGTGAACTGCGCGGGCGGCGCGACGTTCTTCGGGCGCTATTACAAGTGTCATCTCAAGGGCGGGCACGGTGTTGTGGATATGCGCCACGCGATCGAGAAGTCGTGCAACGTCTACTTCTACACGCTCGGCAACATGCTCGGCGTCGACAAGATTTACAAGTGGGCGCAGAAGCTGGGGCTCGCCGGGAAGACCGGCATCGATCTGCCGAACGAGCAGGAGAGCATCGTTCCGAACACCGAGTGGAAGTTCAAGAGGACCGGCGAGCGCTGGTACCCGGGCGAGACAATTTCTGTGGCGATCGGCCAGGGGCAGGTGTCGGTGACGCCAGCCTCGCTGGCAGTGATGATCTCGACGGTCGCCAATGGCGGTACGCGCGTGACGCCTCATGTGATCAAGGCTGTCAATGAGGGCAACGGCTGGAAGGCTGTGCCGCCCCCTGCTGTTGCCGACCACGTGGCGTTCAAACCCGAGACTCTCGCTGCGCTCCGTGACGGACTTTGGATGGTGGTGAACGCCCACGGCACGGGCGGCCGTGGCAAGGTCGAAGGACGCGACGTATCCGGGAAGACCGGAACGGCTCAGGTGATCTCGAACGAAGGGAAGGCGCGAGCCAAGGCATCCGGGAAAGATCTGCGCGATCACGGCTGGTTTGTGTTTTTTGCTCCGAGGGATAACCCCGAAATTGCCGGGGTTATCTTTGGTGAGCACAACGAACACGGGTTCCTCGGGGCCCCCATCGCCAAACACGTGATCGAGACATATTTCGCGAAAAAGGAAGGGAAACCTCTGCCGGTGCTGCAGCCGAAAGACGGCGCGCCGGTCTCGCCCGAAGAGGATCCGGATTCACCCGCGGTCTTCGATTCAATTGAGGTTGCCGATTCCCGCTCTGGTGATACCGTTACGCTGGCTAGCCGGTAGCCAAAGACCAAGCTGTGTTCGAGAAACGCCTCTATTACCACATCGACTGGGCCATGCTGGCCGCCATCCTGGCGCTCTGCGTCATCGGTGTGGTGCAGATCTACAGCGCCACGGCCAGTTCCGGTCAGACCCTGTACGTCACCCAGATCTACGGCATCATGCTCGGTCTCGTGGCGATGGTCGTGTGCTTGAGCCTCGACTACCGCTCGCTCGCTGACAAGTCACTGTTCCTGTATCTCGGCGTTGTTGGTTTGCTCGTCTTCGTGCTGTTCTTCGGCGTCGTGCGCGGAGGGTCGCGGCGCTGGATCGATCTCGGTCCGCTCAACCTCCAGCCCTCTGAGTTCGCGAAAGCGACAGTCGCACTCGTCCTGGCCAAGTTCCTCGGCGACAGCCGGCGCGGCGCGCTCATGCGCGGCGACCTGCTGATCGCGGGTGCGATCACCGCGGTTCCCTTCTTAGTCATCGTTCGCCAGCCGGACCTCGGGACCGCAGCCACGCTGCTGCCCGTGCTGTTCGCAGTGGCCTTCGTCGCCGGCATGCCGATGCGAATCTTCGGCATCCTGGCGCTCGTCGCCGTGCTGGCTGCACCCCTCGCATGGAAATTCGCGCTCCAGGACTATCAGAAGGAGCGTGTCTCGACCTTCCTGGACCCGGAGGCAGACGCCAAGGGTGCGGGATATCAGCAACTCCAGGCTCGGATCACAACGGGATCCGGTGGGCCCTGGGGCAAAGGGTTCCAGAACGGAACGCAAGGCCAGTTGCGCTTCCTGCCTGTGGCACACAATGACTTCATCTTCTCGGTGCTGGCCGAGGAGCATGGATTTGCCGGCGTCATGGTGGCGCTGGGACTGTATTTGTTCGTTATATTGCGCGCGCTCGAATCGGCCCGGCTGGCCAAGGACCGGCTCGGCGCGTACCTGGTGGTGGGCGTCTTAGCGAGCTTCACCTTCCAGGTGATTTACAACATCACGATGTCGGCCGGCCTGGCGCCGGTCAAAGGTCTGACGCTGCCGCTCATGAGTTACGGCGGATCCTCGATGATTGCCACTTTGGCGGGATTCGGCCTCATTCTCAACGTGCGCATGCGTCGATTCACCAATTGAGGGCCGAACGTTGATTACCGCGCTCTTCGCGATCCTGCTCACGTACCTGTTGGTGCGCGCGGCGATCGTCTGCGAGGCGGAATTGCCACGGCCCCAACGGAGTTACGGGCATGAGCAAGGAGATGATCATCTCCTCGAGCGCCCACGAAACACGGGTCGCGATCCTCGAGGACGATCAGGTTGCCGAGATCTTCATCGAGCGCGAGCGCTCGCGCGGCGTGGTGGGCAACGTCTACAAGGGCCGGGTATCCAAAGTGCTGCCCGGCATGCAATCAGCCTTCGTTGATCTCGGCCTCGAGCGCGACGGCTTTCTGTACGTCAGCGACGTCGTCGCCAGCTTCGAAGAATTCGAGCGGCTGGACACCGACGACGAGGAGCATCCCTCGGGGCCCATCGCGCAGTTACCGGCGGCCATCGGGAACGGCGGTAATCCACCCAGCGGCGTTCACAAAGCGCAAGGCCATCGTGGCAACGGGGGACGCCGCGACTCCTCAGGCTCAGGGTCGCCCCGGCCGTCGTCGAGAGGCGAAAAGGGGCCAGAACCGAAAATCGAAGAACTGCTGAAAGAAGGGCAGGAGATCATCGTCCAGGTGGCGAAGGAGCCGCTCGGGACGAAGGGCGCCCGGCTGACCTCGCATGCGACGATGCCCGGGCGGTTCCTGGTCTTCATGCCCACCGTCGATCACGTGGGCGTCTCACGCAAGATCGACTCGCGCGAAGAACGGGCCAGGCTCCGCGGCATCGTGCGCGAGTTCCGCGAGCAGACCGGCTTCACCGGTGGATTGATCATCCGGACTGCCGCCGCCGGACGCCCCAAGGAAGACATCGTCTCCGACCTGAGCTACTTCCATAAGGTGTGGACCGAGGTGCGGCAGAAGGCCGAGACAGGGCGCGCGCCGACGGTGGTCTACCAGGAGCAGAGCCTCGTGGCGAAGCTCCTTCGCGATTTGCTCACTGACGACTACTCGGCGATCCGGATCGACAACCCGATCGAGCACAAGCGCATCGTCGAGTTGATCGAGCGGATCATGCCGACGCTGTCCTCGAAGGTGAAGCTCTACGAAAAAGAGTTCCCGATCTTCGAGGAGTATGGCGTCCAGTCAGAGATCGATCGCGCCCTGCGCAGCAAGGTGTGGTTGAAGTCGGGCGGGTCTATCGTCATCAACCAGACGGAAGCGCTGGTCGCGATCGACGTGAACACCGGCCGCTATGTCGGCAAGAAGACCGCCGGCCGTCTCGAGGACACGATTCTCAAGACCAACCTCGAAGCGGTCAAAGAGATTGTCCGCCAGATCCGCCTGCGTGACCTTGGCGGCATCATCGTCCTCGACTTCATCGACATGGAAGAGAAGAAGAACCGGCAGAAGGTCTTCCAGACGGTGGAGCAGGAGCTGCGCAAGGATCGCTCGCCGTCGAAGGCGCTGCAGGTGTCGGACTTCGGGCTGGTCATCATCACTCGCAAGCGGGTGAAGCAGAGTCTCGAGCGCACGCTGACCGAGCCCTGCCCGTACTGTGCGGGCGCAGCAGTGATCAAATCGAGCGCGACGATCTGCTACGAGATCCTGTCCGAGGTGAAGAAGATCAGCGCCGACCTCAATGGCCAGAGTCTGATCCTCCGCGTGAACCCCGACATCGCGCGTGCGTTGCGCGACGAAGAGCGTGCGGTGTTCAAGGATCTGAAGCAGTCACTCGGCCGCGATATCGCGTTGCGGCCCGATGCGCAGCTCCATCACGAGCAGTTCGATCTGATGGCGATTGGATAGTTCGTTCGGATCGTTCGTGTCATTCGGATCGTTCGGATCGTTCCGTTGGAGAACGATTCGAACGCCCGAACGATCCGAACGATTCGAACGACTCAGAAATATCGCTTATAGCCGAACATCAGGCTCACGCCGGTCGCATCCGGGAACCCGGTCGGCTGGCTGACGATGTCCCAACGCAGTTCGCCTTTGACGGCGCCCCCGCCACCAAGTAGGTACTCGGTGCCGACGCCGAAGTTGATTCCACCGCGAGTCTCGGAATCCGGGTCGGGTGCATTCTCGAAGAGCTGACGCACGAAGTACGCGCCAGCGCCTGCGGTCACAAACGGCAGGAAGTTTTCGTGCTTGAAGTAGTACACGCCGTTGAACAGCAGCTTCACCTGGCGGAAGTGATCCTCGGTGAAGTTTTCGAAGCCAGGGCTTGCCCAACTAAACAGCCCTCTGACGCTGAACGCCGGCGTCGCGTAGTACTCGCCGAACGCACCGATCGCGATCGTCTTCTCGAACTCCTCGTCAGGAAAAAGGACTCCGATTTCAGCACCGGCTGCGATCGAGCCGGCTTGCGTGTTTTGTGCGGACGCTGATGTTGCAAGGAAACCAGTGAGCAGTACAGCGAGGCAAATAGTGAGAGTTGATCGACGCATGTCCCTAACGTAACACGAACCCAGATCGTTCGAAGTGTTCGATACGTTTGGATCGTTCGGTCGTTCGACTTCAACTCGCGTTGAACGATCCGAACGACCCGAACGATCCGAACGATCCGATCAACGCTTGACGATGGTGATGCTGCCGCTGAAGGACTGCAACGAGATCACTGCGCCGCCATCGCCGTAGGTGCCGCGAACTGGACGTCGATTAGGGCCACGGTTGGCAAAGGTGTTATTAGGTGGGTTGCCCTGCATCGTCAGTGGAAAGTCCGATCGCAAATCGCCGCTGAAGGTGGAAGCTTCGAGGGAAAACCCCTGCGATCCGACTGGCGAAACGCGCACGTCGCCCGAATGCGATTGGAATTCATAGCGGCCGTTTCGCGCCAACTGTCCTGAGAAGTCAATGCTGCCCGAGATCGATTTCACGTAGGTACGATCGGACTGAACGTCAGTCATCCGCACATCGCCCGATATGGATTGCAGATCCACGGAGCGGGCTTTGACGCCACGCGCCAGCAGGGTCCCGCTGACCGTTGATGCGGTCACATCTTCGGCGTCCGTATCGGTGATCTCGAGGTCGCCGGAAATCGTCTTGGCCTGCCGGATTCGCTTGACGGCCGTGGCCGTGAGATCACCGCTGATCGTTTCGGCGCGGAGATCGCCATTCAGGTTGCTGACGCGGACGTCGCCCGACACGCTGCGCAGGATGACATTCCCATCGCGAGGCACTGCCACGGTGAAGTCCACACCGCCGGACCAGTTGCGACGCGGATAGTCGGTCCTCACTTCGACATTGCCATTGCGCTCTTCCATGCGCACGTCGATCGCCTGCAGGAGGGCGCGCGCTTCCGACTCGTTCGGATGCCGCACGCGCTTGACCGCATCGATGCGCACATCGTTGCCGCCACCGCCGGTGACGACGATGTCGCCGCTCACGTTCTGGAGATCGAAGGTGCCGTTCTTCCCGAGGCGCAGCGTTTTCGAAAGCTTTTCGGTGTATTCCTGCCCGCTGCGGACGTCCTGGCGACGGCGTCGCTCGGCCTCGCGAGCCCGCTGGGCCTCACGGCGCGCCGCTTCGCCCGCCTGCCGCTGCGCGAGAACGGCCACTTTGTTCTGGACCTTGATGTCGATCTTTCCGGCGTGCTTGTCAATCGCCCGGTGGACCTCGTCGATGATGTCGTCGAGATGGTTGTCAACAAGGTGTTCGATCTGCCGGGCGGCCAGCTCGATATGCTGCTGGATTTGGGCTTCGATCTCGCGGCTGATGTCGGTGCGCGCGCGCGCGTCCGCCGACTTTGAATCCTGCGCCGCTGCGGGCGCCGCCATCCACGTCAGCACCACCAGGGCACTGCACGCCTGTCGATACATGGGTCTCATTGATTCAGTCCTGACACGATGCGGGCGGCCCCTTCCTGATTGCCCTTCCGCATCTCGTTGATGAGCGCGATCGTGTCCTGCAG
>JBKPRH010000171.1:0-18211 GCA_046765795.1 Acidobacteriota bacterium
GCATCAGGCATCACTCGCGATTCTGCCATACCGGGCAGCGCGCGATTTCACGAGTCGATCGTCTGGGACATGCCGCGTTAGTAGCGACTGACGGCGAAGATCTTCCGGCCCTGCAGAATCGCTTCGGTCACGAGCAGTGGCGCCGCCCAGCAGAACCAGCTCGCCGCGGCCAACTGCTCTTGCAAGTTGCCCACGCCGGTTGCCTGCATCACGCCAGCAAACATACGGAAGAACACAAATCCAAACGTGACCACGTAGCTGCGAATCATCCACTCCCGATGCTGCTGCAGCAGCCCGCGACGAACGGCAACAAACGCCAATCCGGTGGTGATGATCCAGGCGATGGCGAGTCCCATCAGTCCTGCGCCGAAGACCCAGCCCAGCGCGGTGTGCGTGGCCAGATAGAACGCCGCCGTGACGCTGACGGCAATGGCGCCCATATAGACGAGACCGAGCTTGCGGTGCACGTCGATCTTGCGATTCGAGAGTCCCAGCCACAACTGACCGGGCCCGACGAGCAGCGCAATCATGCCGCCGCCGAGGTGCATGAAGAGCCAGCCCTCCTTGCCCGAATACTGCTGGAGCGCTTCCCCACCGCCAGCGTACGGAAACGCAAACCCCACCACGAAACCGAGGCCGACCAGCATTGAGATGGTGAGCGTGACCGCCGATCCGCGGCCGGCATTCGATGTCGCGAGTGGGGGCTTAACGACTGTGGATGCCATGAGCGCTCCTCTGGGCGCATTGTCTCACCGCATGCGCCTTTGCCGCACGCCGACTTTACGTTACGCCCCTCCGTTGAGAGCCACGAGAACGTCACGCACAAATCCCGTCTGGTCCCATGCATTGGGATACCGCGTCAGACCCAGTCGCACGACGACGAGACGCGCGGAGGGAATCATGGTGATGAACTGACCCGCGTGCCCGGTTGCGTGAAAGGCATCAGCAGGCAGCACCGCGTCTCCGCCGTACTCCTCAGCGACTTTGAGCCAGACGTGCGCCCCATAGCGCTTCAGCGGATCAGCGGGTGCGGGTGAGCGTGTATATGCCACCCAACCGTCCGGCAGGATGCGCCGCCCTTCCCACATGCCGTCGTTGACGTAGAGCATGCCGAGGCGCGCCCAATCGCGGGCGGTCGCGTATCCAAACGAAGAGCCGATGAATGCTCCTGACGCGTCGGTCTCGATCAGCGCGCTCGACATACCGATCTTGTCGAACAACTCGCGTCTCGGGAACTCGGCATACGTGGCCTCGCCTTTGATGACCACGCGGATGACGCGCGAGATGATGTTGGTGGTTCCGCTGGAGTATTGCCAGACGGTCCCCGGCGCCGCGGCGAGGCTTTTTCGCGCGGCATACAGCCCGGCGTCGGGACGGCCGAGCAGCATCACCGTCACGTCCGATACTGGATTCCACGGGCTCTCGTCGAACTCGAGCCCGCTGCTCATTCGCAATAAGTGATCGAGGGTGATGGCGTGACGTGGATCGCCAGGGTCCTGCCATTCAGGAATGGGGAGCGGCCGATCGACGGCGAGACGTCCGTCCCTGACCAGGATGCCGACCAGCGCATTGATGACTGTCTTCGTCATCGACCAGCCGATCAGAGGCGTCCCCGGCGTGAAGCCATGGGCGTACCGTTCGGCGACAATTCGTCCGTTCTGGACGACGACTACAGCCCTCGTCCTCCGTGGACGCTCGGGATTCGGTTCGGCGAACGCGCGATCGAGCACAGCATCGAGCGCATGGTTCGTTTCGCTGACAAGCGTATCGGCAGATTCCGATTCGTTGCGCGCGTGCGATGGCGAAGTGGCCTGCGCCGGTCCGAACTCGAGGACACATCCGCGTTGATCTCGATAGACCGCCTCATGACGAAACAGACCAGCGAGAGAAGCGGTCGCCGCGTTCGCGGACGAGTCGATCGACGCAGTGACGTAGTGAAGCGGAGCCAGGTCGTCCACCTCGAGCTCGGTAAGCACGGTCTGCGGTGGACGATGCGCGAGAAGCACCTCCGAGCAGAGCATCTTCGCTTTGTAGGCGACGAGGATCGATGCAATACGCGCCACGTACACGCCGCCAGCAACCAGCAACACGCCGACGACGAGCCACGCGATCCGTCGTCTGAGGATTCGCGTCACCTCAGCTCGGCGAGACGCGCCTTGATCAGGCGCTTGACCAGTGTGGTGGGAAGAGGTTTGTCGAGAGGAAACTGCACCGTGCCGGTGGACATTTTGTAGCCCTCGAGCGCGGCGGCGTGTGCTTTGCGGATCGAACCCGTCATCGGATACAGGCTGGTGTGACGGCCGAACGCCGCGTACCACACCAGCGGCTTGCCATTCAGCTTGAACCCGGGGATCCCGTAGCTGAACACCTCGACCGCGTCCGGCGCGATCGCGCGCACCATGTCACGGATGCCCTTCATGCGCGCGCGAACCGCGGCTGGCAAGGACGCGAAGTACTCGCGCCGTTTCGCGTCGACCTGTTTGCGATCGTCGCCGCTGATGCGGGCCGTCTTCTTCATCTCGCCTGCTTGCGCTGCAGATCGAGTTGCGCGCGAAACATCGCTTCCTGGATCTCGGCTTCTCCCCAGCAGTTCGCCGGGTCCACGAATGGGTTGGCACCACCGACCGCCAGGCGCGCGTGCTTCGCCGCCATGTTGTATTGCGCGGGATGATCGCCGAGCGGCACATCGCACGGCAACGTGCGCAGCATCTTGAACGTGCGCGTGAACTCCGCTTCGATGTCGGGGGTCACAGGCGCCGGTGCGCGATAGCTGCACGCAAACACAACGTTGAACGTCTTCCCGCCCTCGGCCGCCCTCATCGTCCACGTCGTGCAGCCGCGCGTGTGACCAGGCGTGAGATGCGCGACGAGCGTCGTGCCACCGAGCGAGACTTCTTCACCGTCACGCAGCATGCGATCGATCGGATGGGACTTTCCGTTCGGCCGCATCGCTTCGAGCGCCGGCACGTCCTCGCGCATCGCCATCACCTGTGCGCCGGTCAGCTCTTTCACAAGCGCGTCGCCTTCCTGATGATCGCCGTGCGCGTGCGTGCCAAGCAGGATGCGGACGTCCGAGAACTTGAACCCGAGCTGCTCGACCGACTTCGCGATTGTCCGTACGTTCCGCTCGTAAGTGCTGTTGATCAGGATGTGGCCGGCGGGCGTCGTGATGAGAAAGGAGCTAAGTGTCCTGGTGCCGACGTAGTAGACGTTGCCGATGATCTTGTGCGGCGGGAACGCGGTCGTCTGATCCTCGTCAGAGCCCATGTTTCGCGCGAGGATCGATCGCGGCGTATACGTCTGGCCGCGGACGGTCACGGCCGGAGTATCCGCTGGTCCGCTGGTCTGCGCGAACGCGCCCCCTTTGCCGAGCACGACGACACATACGACAGCAAGCCAAATGCTCGAATAGATTTTGGTCATTGCTTCTCACCCGATTCGGTACGCATGAACGCCACGCCCCTTGGCGACAAACGATAGCCGACTTCGAGGCTCTCGGTGAGTCCCAGTGTCTTCAGCTTTCTCACATTCGTTTTGAACGGATGCATCTCCAGACCAACGAGACGGCACAGGTCACCGGCCCGCACACCGGGACGCGCGCGAATCAGGTCGAGCGTTGGGCGCGTCCACGGACCGTGCAATGAACGGTCGTCGAGACGTCCGAGCCGTCAAGCGATGTCGTCGCGGTCTTTCTCCGAGAGCGACGCTGATGCCCGCAACGCGACACGCGGATCCGCACGCAGGCCCCCGAGCTCGATTCGGTAGACCTTTCCTGCATCCCGCGCCCGCAATTCAGCAAGCAGGTCTACACGGGACGAGTATCCGGCACGCCGCGCATCCGCGTCTGAGATGTGCGTCATCGCCACTTCGTCCACCGAGACGATCTCGAGTGGCCCGACGGCCGTCAGCAGTGTGCCTCCAGCACGCACCGACGGCCGGCGCCAGCGCCGAAACGCAAGCGTGACGGTGCCATCACGAATGCCATCGAGAAACTTCTGACGAAAGATCATCCGCGCGTTCAGTACTGCCTGAAGGTGAGATTGAAGCGCCCGTCGAGTTGGAGCTCGCGAGGCGCACTGCCAGGAATGATGCGCGACACGCCGTGATAGCGGAGGCGGGCGGCGCCGCCGAACACGAAGGCGTCGCCTGACTCCAGCAGCATCGCCTCAACCGGCTCACGTCGTCTGGCGCCGCCAAACAGGAATCGTGCGGTATCGCCAATCGAGAGCGAGACGACCGGATGCCCAGCCTCAATGGACGAGGCGCTCTCGTCCTTGTCCTGATGGAGTCCCATGCGACCATCGGAGCCGTAAAAATTGATCAAGCAGATATCCGGTCGGCAGTCAAAGCCGGCGTCGCGCGCCAACGCCGACGCCATCGCCACCCACTCCTCGGGCACCGGCGCCACCGGAGCGTTGTCACGATCGGCTCGTGTCGAGACATACGTGTAGGTGAGCGGATTCCAGTGGCGTCCGAGACACATCATCCGGATGTGCATCTTCCCGCCGCCGCGAACAGTCGGCACGTAGCCGCCGTTCGGTCCGTCCATCAACGCGCGACAGCGTTCGACCAACGCGATCTGCTGTTCGAGCGTGAGCCAGTTCTTCAGCCACACGGCTCCCTGCGCGATCGACACGGCCTCACGCGTGCGCGGCAAACCGGACAACAGGCTCGACACGAATTCATTATCCTGCCAAGATCGAGGCCGCGTTGTCGTAGGGCACGTCCTTTTTGACGTGCCGGGATCAATCTCCCGCCACGAACGCCGTCATCCGCCAGCGCCCGTCGATCAAATTGAAGAGCGCACGATAGTCGACCGGGCTGCGGACGTAGGCGTGCCACATGTATCCCATCCGTCCATCGCCAAGCTGGACACGCGACCATAGCTGGTCACCTGCCGGTTCGATCAGCCGCACGATTGAATAGCTCACCGATGTCACGATTGGCGCATCGAGCCGCGGCTCTGAACGAAGACGAACGTTTGTGCCGGTAACGGCGGCGCACTCGAACGAGTCGAACCGCTCCGGCCAGTTCGAATACACATAGGGAGCGGCGAATGACGAGGGCGATGTGAAGCGCCCACCGCGTGCAAGCACGGCGCGCAGCTCATCCCACGACTCTGAGCGACCGGCGAAACGCTTGCGCAGCGCGTCGGTACCACCCGACGCGTCGAAGCCGAGCCTGATGCCTGGATCCGAGGCCTCGATCAGCACATCGACGTCGCGGCGCTCCACAGCCATCTGCAACCGCGCACGGTAATTGAAGAAGTCGGACTTCGATGGAGCTTCATCAACGGGCAGCAGCCTCGGATGCCGGTTGCGGTCGTCCACGCACGGATTGTTCGCGGTGCGCGGCTGCTCGGCGGCCGCACGCAGACCGACGACTACCACCAGCGCGAGCGCGATAAAAATCTTCACTTGGCCTAGGATACGTGCATGCAATCCGCAGAGCGCATCGCGCGCCAGATCGCATTCCTCGTCGAATGCGACCGGCTCAAGGACATCGTCCGGCAGACGCTGAACGCACACAGCGGCCGACCGGAGAACGACGCCGAACATTCCTGGGCGCTGTGCCTGTTTGTCATGACCCTCGCCGAACACAGCAACACACCGATCGATGTGCTGCGCGTCATGAAGATGCTGCTGATTCACGACATCGTCGAGATCGATGCCGGCGACACGTTCGCGTACGACACAAAAGGGCAAGTCGATCAGCACGAACGCGAAGCAGCAGCAGCGACTCGTATCTTTGGTCTACTTCCCGAAGACCAGGCGGCTGAATTCCGTGCGCTGTGGGACGAGTTCGAAGATCGACAGACATCGGACGCGAGGTTCGCACACGCGATCGATCGATGTCAGGCGATGCTGCTCAATTGCCTGGGCAAAGGCGTCACGTGGAGCCGCCACAACGTGCGCCTCGATCAGATTCGCGCACGCAACGCGCCGATCAGTGAGGGTTCGGTCGCGTTGTGGACGCATATGAGCCATCTCCTCGACGAAGCGGTGCAAGCCGGATACGTCACGGCTTAGCGAGACGATGCCTGCCATGTTTGTTGGCGCACTCGACCAGGGCACCACCAGCACGCGCTTCATGGTGTTCGATGCCGGCGGGAAGGAAGTGGCCCGTCGTCAGATCGAGCACCGCCAGATTCTTCCGGCTCCGGGCTGGGTCGAGCACGATCCGATCGAAATTGCCGCGCGCGTCGATGAAGTGATCGCCGGTGCACTGCGATCGGCTGGACTGACAGGACGCGACCTGGCCGCGATCGGCATCACCAACCAGCGCGAGACCACTGTTGTGTGGGATCCACGCACCGGCCGGCCGTGGCACAACGCCATCGTCTGGCAGGACACGCGAACGGCAGATCTCGTCGCGACGTTGACGCCTCAGCGGGAACGTCTCATTGCGCAGACGGGGCTTCCGCCAGCCACCTACTTCTCGTCGCTGAAGCTGCGCTGGATGTTGGACAACGTTCCCGGCCTGCGCGAAGCCGCGGGCGATGGCCGCGCCATTTTCGGCACTGTGGACACGTGGGTGATCTGGAATCTCACCGGTGGACCTGACGGGGGCCTGCACGTCACCGACGCCACCAACGCCAGCCGCACGCAGTTGATGAACCTGCGGACGCTCGAGTGGGACTCGGATCTGCTCGCGCTGTTCGACATTCCGCGACAGATGCTCCCGGCCATCTGCCCCTCGTCCACGCAGAGCGCGTACGGAGCGACGCACGCGAACGGCCCGGTCGGCGCCGAGGTTCCAATCGCCGGCAACCTCGGCGATCAGCACGCTGCGCTTGTGGGGCAGGCCTGCTTCACCGCCGGCGAGGCGAAGAACACCTACGGCACCGGCAACTTCATGCTGCTCAACACCGGTCACACGCTCGTGCCCTCGCCCTCAGGTCTGCTGACGACGATGGGCTATGCGTTCGATGGGCAGAAGCCGCTGTACGCGCTCGAGGGATCGGTGGCCGTCACCGGATCGGCGGTGCAATGGCTGCGCGATCAACTCGAGATCATTCGCACGGCCGCCGACGTCGAAGCGCTGGCCGCTTCGGTTCCCGACACCGGTGGCGTCTACTTCGTGCCGGCCTTCTCGGGACTCTTCGCTCCGTACTGGCGCACCGATGCGCGGGGCGTCATCGCCGGTCTGTCGCGCTTTCACACCAAAGCCCATCTCGCACGCGCGACGCTCGAGTCGATTTGCTTCCAGACACGAGCCGTGCTCGACGCGATGGTGCAGGACTCCGGCGTGCGCCTCGATGTGTTGAAAGTGGACGGCGGTGCCACGGTCAACAACCTGTTGATGCAGATGCAGGCCGACATCCTGGGCGTGCCGGTCGTCAGGCCCGTCGTTTCGGAGACCACCGCACTCGGTGCGGCGTACGCGGCGGGCCTCGCGGTCGGCTTCTGGAAGACGCTCGATGCGCTGCGCTCGAACTGGAAGGCCGATCGGCAATGGGAGCCTTCGTGGAGCGTCGACCAGCGCGAAACAGCGTACGCGGGATGGAAGAAGGCGGTCGAGAAGAGTTTCGGATGGTCCGGCTGAAGCCGGACACTACATCAAGCCGCGTGCGCGATTGTCGCCCGTCGTGACTCGCGCGGACTCGCGTGAAGACGTCGATCTCGCCACTGCAGAACCGGACGCTCGACGTAACGGTGCAGAAGGTATGCCGAGAGCGCGGACATCGCGAGATACCAGGGCAGGAACACCAGCCATCGCGCAGTGAGAGATGCGCCTTCCGAGAGCGGAATCATGCGTGCGGCAAGCGAGGCTGCGAGGGACAGCACCATCATGTGCGTCAGATAGAGCGTATAGGACCCGGTCGCAAGCGGTTGCCACACCGATCGGCCGACGATGACGCTGTAGCTCCCCGAGCCGCTCACCGCCGCGAGCACCATCGCGCCGAAGCACAATCCAATCAGGGCCGGAGCGACAACGATCGTTCTCGAGTCGATCGGTTGTAGAACCACAGATGGAAGCAGCCAAGCCAGCACGCCTGCTGCCCCGCCCCAGAACAGCACTTCACGCGCCGGACGACCAATACGGGCTGACCATGGTTGACGCGACATCCACGCGATCGCGAATCCCAACACCAGCGACTCGCAGGTCAGATGAAACGGACTGCGATACTGCGGGAAATAGTCAGCGTAGCTGATCGCGCCTGGAAGGCCGCTCACGGCTGCCACTCGCCACATGACTGGCACAAGCCATAACGCCAGCAGGCCGATGCCCTGCCACAACGGCGTTCGAGATCGAGCCAGCACGAACACCAGCAGCGGCGCGAGCAAGTAGAACTTCTCCTCGGCGCCAAGTGACCAGAACGACGGCACGAACACGCTGCCGGTGTAGTCCTGCAGCATCACCAGGTGCGCAGCAAAGTCGACCCCGCTCTTCGGCCACGCGCCGGCCATCGTCAACCCGATCGCCACGATGGCAAGACAGGTCCAATAGGCTGGCAAGATGCGTGTCACGCGCTTGAACCAGAAACGCCGCACGCTGTCGCCGCGCCACGCCTGGCGGCCGATCAGAAAGCCGCTGAGAACGAAGAACAGATCAACGCCAATCCAACCGTTGAGTACGAGCGGCGTGAGGTCGATGGGCCCGACGGCAACTATCGGCTGATACGTGTCTTCGGAGATGAAAGGCCGAAGGCTGTGACGTCCGAGGACGAGGAGAATGGCGAACGCACGGAGACCGTCGAGGTCGGGCCAATGCCCGTTCGACTCGCCCTCGTCGAGCCCACGGCCCGACGAGCGCTTGCTCAGGGCAGGCACGCCGTCCACTGACTTGGCGGAGGGCGTGAACACGCTACGCGCTCTGCGGCAGGGCCTGCCCCGAGTCAGGTCGAGGGGCCTTCCGGCGTTTCCAGATCAGGGCATCAACGATGTAGTGGTGGAAGTTGATGCCCATGTAGATACCGATTGTCATCGCCAGACCGCCGCCGAGAGCCAGCACCGTCAAGCGATCGATCGCGGCGTAGACCAGCGTCGTGATCGCCAGGCAGCACGCGAAGTACTTCATCACGCGTCCCGGCTGGCTGAGGCGCGAGAGGAACCGCGCTGCCGGATCGATTCCGCCGGCATACCGCTTCGCGTTCGACATCCACACGACCAGCACGTACTGAAAGTTGTGCCAGACGTTGATGGCCAGCCAGCCGGTGTTGACATCCTCCATCGCGATGTAGGCCACGAGGAAGATGACGATATGCGATGCGACGAATCCTGTGTACTGAAGGTCGAGCGTGTCGGCAAGCGCGGCGCGCATGATCTTCGCAATCCACACCAGCACGGCCGCCGCAGCTGCGAATCCAAGCATCATCAGAAGCGGCTCGGGAAGCACGAGCGGCTTCACCGGTAGACCGAGGAAGCGATCGCCCATCGTCGCCGAGCGTTGAGCGATGCCGTAGATCGGCACGAAGTAGATCGCCAGATCGGTCATCAGGTCGCGCGAACCGGCCACCTGTCCTTCCGGAGTGGCCCGGTAGTACATGCGTGCGATGCCGTAGCCCTGACGCATGTAGTGGAACCACTGCAGATACAGAAACGCGGTCGCGATCACCCAGGCACCCGCGGTCAGCGCAATACTCAGCGTCCCGATCGTCACGATGCCGAGCAGATCGACGGCGAGGAAACGATTGCGCCGCAGGCTGGTCGGATCGAACGCGAGTCGCGTGTATGTCGCCACCACGTGGTGATAGCCGAGCAACCAGAGATCGGCGAGCAACAGGATCGGATAGAGGCGCGCATCCGCGGCAACCATGAGCGCCGCCGCGAGGCCGGCGACGATTGGCGCCGCCAGCAGCGTCGTATCGAATTCGCGGCTTCGAATGTAGGTGCGCGACACCGCCACGTCGGACACGGCGGTGCGTCGAAGAGAGGCGTCGAGGTACAGGGCCATCCGTGGGGCAACATTGTGCAAGGTCTGTGCTTTCGCCCCAGCGATGACGCGTCGTGAATCACCGCGCAGGAATGGCGCGTTTGCGGCAGGTTGCGCGGCGCTCGGCGACCAAACCTGAAATCGTCATAACAAATCCGCCTTCGCGCTTCGCGCGTCGGCGTGACCGGATAGGATCGACGATCACATGACCGCACACACACCGCCGCTCTTGAACCCCGGACGAACGTTCGGCGTCGTTGGCACCGGCGTCATGGGACAGACGATCCTCAAGGGTCTCTTCGACGCGGGCGCGCTGCAGCGTGAGCACGCGTGGGGAACCGCACGATCAACGCGCACCTGCGAGACCGCGGGCCAGGCACTTGGCATTCCCGTGGAGACGAACGTTGCCGCGCGCGTGCCAGATGCCGGCGTCATCGTGCTTTGCGTCAAGCCGGCGCAGGCTGGTCGAGCGATTGCCGCACTGCGCGACGCCGGACTACGCCCTGACACGCTGCTGGTCTCGATCCTCGCCGGCACCACGCTCGCGCAACTCGAGTCGCTCTCGAGCACGCCCAATCCATGGGTACGCGCAATGCCGAACACGCCGTGCATCGTCCGTGAAGGGATGACGGCGATCTGTCCGGGATCGCACGCGACCGAGGATCACCTCGCGCTGGTGCGACGCATCTTCGACTGCGTCGGCCGCTGCGTGCAGACCGACGAAACGCATTTCAATGCGATCACCGCGCTGAGCGGCAGCGGGCCCGCCTACTACTACCTGATCATGGAAGCGATGGCCGATGCCGGCGTGCGCGTCGGCCTGTCGCGTGAGCTGGCACTGACGTTGGTGACGCAGACGGCGCTCGGATCGGCGCGCATGGTGCAGTCCGCAGATCGACATCCCGCTGCGCTTCGCGACGATGTGACGACGCCGGCGGGTTGCACGATCGGCGGCCTGCTGATGATGGAGGACGGGAAGATCCGCTCGGTGATCGCCCGCGCGATTGAAGAGGCGACGCGGATTGCCGCCGGGCTCGGCGCGGATAAGAGCGACAAACGCAGCTATTGAGTAGCGATATGCTGTGCAAATGCAGACGACGACCGTGACCCTACCCGAGCGCGCGAAGGCCGTTGGATCGATCGCAAACGAGCATGCCGACTGGGGTGACCAGCACGGACAATTGGCCGAACCGGTGGTCGAAGCCCTGCATAAGGAAGGTCTCTACGGAATGTGGGTGCCGCGATCGCTCGGCGGCGCCGAGCTCGATCCGGTCTCGTCGCTGCAAGTGATCGAGAACCTGGCCTACGGCGATCCCTCGACAGGATGGGTACTGATGGCCGCGGCGCTCGCGATCGGCACTGGTGCCGCGTACCTCGGTGACGACGCGGTGAAGGAGTTGTTCAAGGGACCGCGGATGCCGGTGATCGCCGGACAGGGCACGCGTCCAGGTAACGCCGTGCCTCACGATGGTGGATTCCTGCTCAGCGGATCGTGGAGCTTCGCATCGGGCATCAAGCACGGCACGCACATCCACACTCTTGGGATCATCGAAGGTACCGGCGAGCCGCGTATCTTCGTGCTGCCCGTCGAGAAGGTGAAGCTGATCGACAACTGGAACGTCATGGGCCTGCGCGCCACAGGCAGCATCGACTACACGATCGACTCCGTCTACGTCCCTGACAGCTACACCCACTTCGCGGTCACCGACGTTCCCAAGCGAGGCGGCTCTCTATATTCGGTCGGTATCGTCGGGTTCGCCGCGATGTGCCACTCCGGGTGGGCCTGCGGCATCGGACGACGGCTGCTCGACGAATTGGCGGGCTATGTGCGGACGCGCGGTGGGCGCACGGGTACGCAGTCCACGAGCGAAAGCTTCCTCGAGCAATACGCGAAGGCCGAAGGCACCTACCGTTCGGCGCGCGCGCTTGTGTATGAGGTCTGGGGCGAGATGTCGCAACTGATGGAACGCGGTGAGCGGCCGAGTGTTCGCCTGCAGTCCCTCGTTCGTCTGGCGATGGCGCACGTGCAGTGGGCGTCGCATGACGTGGCGATGTTCGTCTACGGTGCAGCGGGCACGACTGGCCTGCGCGCGGGAACGATTCAGCGTCTGTTCAGAGACATGCACGCCGGCACGCAGCATCTCATCGCATCGCCACCGGTGTTCCGCGCACTCGGTCGCGAGCTCGCCGGATTGGCACCGAAGGCGAGCTGGCGGTTCGTGGATCTGATCGATCCGGCTTGAGCAAGGTCAAAGGGGCAAAGCCTGCCCTTTGCCCTTTGACCTTTGATCACTCCCATCGGAACACCTTCGCGGATATCGCCGTGCAGACGACGAACGTCAAGACCAGCGCGGCGACGTCGGTGCCGTGCGCGAGCCACGACTCGCCTTTCCAGATCCCATCGAGCAACGACACCGCATACGTGAGCGGAGACACTTTCGCGATCGTCTGCAGGAGCGGTGGCATGCGCTCGATCGGATAGAAGAGACCGGACACACCTAACATCGGATACACCGTCATCGTGGCGAGTGGCTGCGCGAAGCGAGCGGTCGGCACCACACTCGCGACGACGAAGCCGATCGACAGAATCGCCCACGTGGTGAACAAAAGCGCCGCGCCGAACGAGATCACATTGACGTGCGCGTCGGGCGGAAAGTAGCGGCGACCGGCAAGGAGCATCGCGACCAGCGTGATGGCGGTGAAGATCAGCTTCACGAGCACATGCGCGGTGAGGATGACCACCGGCGGCAGCGGCGTCGCACGGAGGCGCTTCAGGATGCCGCCTTCGCGATAGATCGAGATGATGGCGATGAGGGACACGACCGCGCTCAAGGCGATCAGGATCGAGGTGAGCACCGGTAGAAACGAGTCGCCCGGCCACCCCGGCTGACGCGCCGCAGAGGTGATGGACCTGCCGAGAAGCCGCGTCATCACGACGAAGACGAGCACCGGGATGCCGACGCTGCCGAAAACGCCGAGCGGTTCGCGAACGAAGATCTTGATTTCCAGCCAGGTGAGCTTCGCCAGCGCGCGTATCATCGGTTACATCGGGGAGTTAACCGTTCGTCCTTTCACCACGTCATATCGCATCATGCGCCCACGTCTTGCCGCCGGAACCGCCCTTGTCCTGTTGACGGTCGCCATCAGTGTGTCACGTCCGCACGCGCAGGCGCCGGCACAGGCGCCCGACCCAAACGCGTCGTATGTCTACGAGGCTGCGTCGGTCAAACCGAACAAGACGGCCCCCCAGGGATCGAGCATCCGCCGGTTCCCCGGTGGTCGACTACAGGCGACCAACATGCCGCTTCGCGCCCTCATCACCTTTGCCTACCAGTTGCAACCATTTCAGTTGGTTGGCGATCCCGGATGGCTCCGCACCGAGACGTTCGACATCGTCGCCAAGATGGAAGGCGACCCACCTGCCGTGATGCCTGGTCAAGGACCGGATCCCCACATGGTGGCGATGCGCACGCTGCTCGCCGATCGTTTCAAGCTCACTGTCCATCGCGAAACGCGCGAGATGGACATTTATGCGCTGGTGATCGCTCGCCCTGACGGAAAACCGGGGCCGGCATTGAAGCTGTCGACGCAGGATTGCGAAGCGATGCTGGATGCAGCCAAGCGTGGAAAGCTGCCGCCGCCACCAGGCCCGAATGATCCGGTCATATGCGGAACTCGCGGGAACCCGGGCCGGATACAGGTCGGCGGCATGCCGCTCGTGACTTTCGCCAACATGCTCTCGGGCCGAGTGCAGCGCACGGTCGTCGATCGCACCGCCCTTGCTGGCGCGTGGGACTTCGAGATCAACTTCGCGCCCGAGTCAGCGCCGATTGCGGCGCCTCCCGGCGTCGAGCTCCCGCCTGGCGACCCGACGGCACCGTCGCTCTTCACCGCGATTCAAGAGCAGCTCGGACTCAAGCTGCAGTCAACGAAGGGGCCGGTCGAAGTGCTCGTCGTCGATCGGATCGAGCAGCCGACGCCAGATTAGAAACGCGGAGATCGCGGAGACCGCCTCCTCCGTGGTCCTAGTCACGAATCGAGTGCCCCGTCAGCCTCAGGAACACATCTTCAAGGTTTGGCGACTCGGTCTTGAACTCGGTGACCTTGATACGGTGCTCAGACAAGCACTGGATGACGTCGCTGACGAACTCATCGCCGCGACCGCGGATCGTGTAGCGAACGTTGGGAGACTCAGGCCGGTCCGAAAGGACCGGCCCTACAGTCACTGTGTCCACGCTCGCAATCCCCGCGAAGCGCTCGCGCGCTGACGGGTTCTGTGTCACCAAGACGACCGCCTGCTCGGGACAGTATTTCCGCACGAGACCCGACGGCGTGCCGATGTCGATCACCCGCCCCTTCTCAATGATCGCCACGCGATCGCAGAGGCGTTCGGCCTCTTCCATGAGATGCGTCGTCAGCAACACGGTCTTGCCGCGATCGCGAATGCCGCGCACCATCTCCCAGATCGCGCGACGTGCCTGCGGGTCGAGGCCGGTCGTCAGCTCGTCGAGCAGCACGACTTCCGGATCGTGAATCAGCGCCAGCGCGATGAAGAGACGCTGCTTCTGTCCGCCTGACAGCGTCATGAACCACGCGTTGCGCTTCTCAGTCAGACCGAGGCGCTCGAGGAGCGCGTCACCGTTCACAGCGCGCGGATAGAGCGCCGCCCAGAGATCGACGGCTTCCCACACCTTGATGCGCTTCTGCAGCTGCGCCTGCTGCAACTGCACGCCGACACGATGCTGAAGCGTCCGCGCATCGCGGATCGGATTCAGCGACAACACCGATATCGTGCCGCGGTCCGGCGCGCGCAGTCCCTCGACACACTCCATCGTCGTGGTCTTGCCGGCGCCGTTCGGACCGATCAGCCCGAAGATCTCGCCCTGCTGCACATCGAAGGAGACATCGTCCACGGCGACGGTTGGCCCGTAGGTTTTTCGGATGTTGGCGATGTGGATGACTGGAGTCATGTGGTGGTCCGGCTAAAGCCGGACAAGTTACGATGCTGAAGATGCCGGCGCCGCTGTTCACGATCACCGACCTGGCCAAGGTGTATCACATGGGCGAAGTCGAAGTGCACGCGCTGAAGCAGATCAACCTGGAGCTGTTTGAGGGGCAGTTCGTCGTCCTGCTCGGGCCATCGGGGTCGGGGAAATCGACGCTGCTCAACATCATTGGCGGACTCGATGTCCCGACGAGCGGCGAGGTGCGCTATCGAGACACCGTGTTGACGCGCGCAGACGAGGCAGAACTGACTGCGTATCGACGGCGGCACGTCGGCTTCGTCTTCCAGTTCTACAATCTGATCCCGAGCCTGACCGCCGAGGAAAACGTGGCGCTCGTCACCGAGATCTCTGACGCGCCGATGGAGCCCGACGAGGCGCTGCGGATGGTCAACCTTGGGGAGCGTGAAGACCACTTCCCCGCTCAGCTCTCCGGCGGCGAGCAGCAGCGCGTCGCCATTGCGCGAGCGATCGCCAAGCGCCCATCGGTGCTGCTGTGCGACGAGCCGACCGGTGCGCTCGACATCTCAACGGGCATTGTCGTCCTCGAGGCGCTGGCGCGCGTCAATAGCGAGATGGGAACGACTACGGTCGTGATCACGCACAACTCAGCGATCGCCGAGATGGCCGATCGTGTCATCCGTCTTGCAGATGGACGCGTCACGGCTGTCGAGGACCGGACGGAGAAGAAACGCTCACCTCGTGAGCTGACGTGGTGACATGACGATCAGCGCGCTCAACCGCAAGCTTCTGCGCGATCTGCTCGCGATGAAGGGCCAGGCACTGGCGATCGCGATGGTCGTCGCCGCCGGCGTGGCGATGTACGTGATGTATTTGTCGATGTTCGACTCGCTCTATCGGACGCGAGACGCCTACTACGACCAGCAACGATTCGCCGACGTGTTCGCCTCATTGAAGCGCGCGCCGTTGCGCGTCGCCGACGAGATTCGGGCCATTCCAAATGTTTCGGCGGTCGAGACTCGCGTGACTGCCAATGTGACGCTCGATCTGGCAGGTCTCGATGAGCCGGCGAGCGGCCGGCTGGTGTCGGTGCCTTCGTATCGACGACCGCTGGTGAACGACCTGTTTCTTCGGCGAGGACGATGGATCGAGCGCGGCCGCAGCGATGAAGTGATGGCCAGTGAAGGGTTCATGATCGCCAACAAGCTCGAGCTTGGCGATCACGTGCCAGCCGTGCTGAACGGACGTCTGCGTCGGCTGACGATCGTCGGCGTCGCGCTGTCGCCGGAGTTCATCTACAGCATTCGGCCGGGCGAGCTGGTGCCCGACGATAAGCGCTTCGCGATCTTCTGGACTGGCGAAGAAGCGCTGGCCGCGGCGTTCGACATGGAGGGCGGCTTCAACGACGTGGTCATCAAGATCGCACCTGGAGCCGACGTGGACGAGGTCATCGCGCGGGTCGACCGCATCCTCGAGCCGTATGGCGGGCTCGGCGCGATTCCGCGCGCGTTGCAGCTGTCGCACTGGACGGTGCAGAACGAGTTGTCACAGCTCCAGACCTTCGGCTTCCTGCTGCCGCTGATCTTCATGCTGGTGGCGGCGTTCATTCTGAACATCGCGCTGACGCGTGCGCTCGCTCTGCAACGGCCGCAGATTGCCTCGCTCAAAGCCCTCGGCTACGACAACCGGTCGATCGGCTGGCATTACTTCAAGTGGGCGCTGGCGATAGGACTGATGGGCATCGTCATTGGCGTCGTGCTCGGCTCCCTGATGGGGAACCTGCTCATCGGCCTCTACAACTCGTTCTTCCGTTTTCCAACGCTGCTCTTCAGCGTGCCGCTGAGTGTCGTCCTGGGCGCTTCGATGCTCACGCTCATCGCGGCAATCGCCGGCGCCTTTACCGCTGTGCGCCGCGCCGTTACTGTGCCACCTGCGGAAGCCATGCGGCCTGAAATACCGACGCGATACCGTCGGTCGTTCTTCGAAACGCCACTGATTTCCAGAAACCTTGGCACCGCCGGACGGATGGTGCTGCGCAATGTCATGCGCCATCCGCTGCGCGCAGCCGCGTCTGTCTTCGGCATCGCGTTCGCTGTGTCAATCCTGATGGTCGGCTTCGTCTTCAATGACGCGGTCGATCGCCTGATGCTCACACAGTTTTGGGATGCCGAGCGGCAGGACGTGACCGTCAACTTCATCGAGCCGCGTGACGAAAGCGTGCGCTTCGCGCTGGAGCGGTTACCCGGTGTGGTCGCAGTGGAGCCGCAACGGACGGTGGCCGCGCGCATCCGCTCGGGCTTTCGCGATCGCTATCTGGCGATCACCGGCGTTCCGCCGAATCCGCGATTCAAACGCATCGTCGATCGCGATGGTCGCGAGATCCGCATGCCACCCTCAGGTGTGGTGCTCTCGCTCACACTGGCGAATGTGCTCAGGGTGAGGCCGGGCGACGAGGTGTCACTGGAAGTGCTCGAAGGACAGCGACCGACACGCCGCGTCCAGGTGACTGGTCTGGTGGATGACATCATGGGTCTGTCCGCGTACATGGATAGAGACGCGCTGCATCACATGATGCGCGAAGGCGAGGTGGCCAACAGCGCGCTGCTCCTCATCGATCACGCGCAGGAAGTGGAGCTGGCCTCCGAGCTGAAGATGACGCCGGCGGTATCCGGCGCGGGCTTCAAGCGCGCGGTCCTTCAGAGCTTCCGTGACGTGATGGCGGCGAATATGAGCGTCTCGATCTTCATCAACCTGGTCTTCGCGGGCATCATCGCCTTCGGCGTCGTCTACAACGCGGCACGGGTCTCTCTCTCGGAGCGCAGCCGCGAGCTGGCCAGCCTGCGCGTCCTGGGATTCACCCGCGCGGAGATCTCGCTGATTCTGATGGGCGAGCTCGCGCTGGTCACACTAGTCGCCCTGCCGGTTGGAGGCATGTTCGGATACTCTCTATCTGCGGCCATCGTCGGCATGATCGATAGCGAGGTCTACCGGTTCCCCCTCTATGTGTCGCGCCAGGCAGTGGCGCTGTCGTTCCTCGGCATCATCGCCGCAAGTGTCTTCTCAGGACTGGTCGTCAGGCGAAAGCTCGATCACCTGGACCTGGTGGCAGTCTTGAAGATCCGCGAATAACGCACGTCTATGCGATTTCTCAAGAACAAGCGCCTGATCGCAGGCGTCGTGGTTGTCCTGGCGATCGTCGCCATGGCCATGTGGCCCGAGTCGATCGAGGTGAGCGCTGCAAAAGTCGTCCAGGGACCGATGCAGGTCACACTCGACGAGGACGGCGAGACGCGCGTCCGCGACAAGTTCGTGGTGTCAGCGCCGGTCGCGGGACGTCTGCAGCGCATCGAGCTCGAGCCCGGTGATGCCGT
>JBKPRH010000172.1:0-6422 GCA_046765795.1 Acidobacteriota bacterium
CCCTTGGTGCGTTCGAGATGGAGCACGTGCGGAGGTACGCGGTGATCGGCCGATACGTCGAGAGAGAACTCGCCGACCACACCGTGTTGTTCGCGATGCTCCACAGTGGCAGTGCGACGTACTACTCAGGAAGGCCCACCCTCCGTTTTGATCTCCTGCCACCTACGCAGCTCGATTCGGTCGTTGCCACACTGCAGCAGCGCGGATACGAACCCTATCTCCTGGTGGACAGTCAGGAGCGGCTTTTCTTTCAAGATCGCTTCCGCGGACACAGCCGGCTGGCGGCGCTCGACTGGCAACCACTCGTCAGTCTCCATTCACCATCTGTTGAGATCTATTCCGTTCGCGGCGCGACGCCACGCCCGTAGCTGAACATCGCGGCAATCTGCGGCACCTCTCTTGCTCCCATATCGATGGGAACCGAAGTGGACGAGGTGACAACAATGGATCAACAGACGCAGATGAGGCTCGCAGTCGTAGTCGTTGCGGCGCTGGCCGCAATCGTCGTGTGGCTGCTCATCCGTCGACGCAAGACAGTGGCCCTCCGAGAGCGTTTCGGTCCGGAATACGACCGCCTTCTTCAAACGACCAAGACACCGGCGGAAGCCGAGCGCCAACTATTGGAGCGCGAGCGCCGCGTGCAGTCGTTCTCGCTGAGGCCGTTGAGCCAGGATGAAGCGGATCAATATACGCAGTCGTGGCGCACGGTGCAGGCGCGCTTTGTCGATGACCCGAGTACTGCCGTGAATGAGGCGGATCGACTCATCGAAGATGTCATGCGTGCGCGCGGTTACCCAGTTGAGGATACGAGTCACCGCCTCGAGGACCTCTCGGTCGAACATGCGGCTGTCGTGAACCACTACCGCTCGGGCCGGGAGATCGTCGTCAGTCATGGCCGCGGCGAGGCGAGCACCGAGGATCTGCGCAAAGCCATGGTTCATTTCCGGGCGCTCTTCGATGAGCTGGTCGGCGCCCATCGTAGCGACGTCAGGAGGGCATCATGAGCAACGACCAACACACTTCGGACATTACGCAGAAGATGGCATCGGCGACGGCGCGTGAGCCGATCGCGCGCGATGAGCGTCGCCGCGAAGAGCTCGATCGTGAACGCGAGCAGATCGCCGACGATCGCGACCGTCCGCACATCGACGACCGGGGCCACCTCGATGCCAATGAGATGGCCGGCAAGCGCCACGTGACCGTTCGTGATCGTGACGTGGGCGACGATCGCCCGATACCGATGTTCGCCGGCCCCGAAGCCGCGGGCTATCGCACGCAGTGGGACGCGATCCAAACTGGCTTCGTTGACGAGCCGCGCAAGGCGGTGCAGGAGGCGGATGCGCTCGTGGCGCTGGTGATGAAGCGGTTGTCGGAAGTGTTTAGCGACGAGCGAGGAACTCTCGAGCGGCAGTGGGGCAAAGGCGACCAGATCTCCACCGAGGATCTCCGCGTGGCGCTTCGCCGCTATCGATCGTTCTTCGAGCGGTTATTGTCGCTTTAACCGTCTAGTGGTGCGCTTCAAGCGCGAGGTGCCCCAACAACGAGCCTTCGATCAGGAACTTCCGGCCGCGACAACGGAGCGGCCGGTTTCCCTGTTGGGGAGCGACACACCGTATACTCTCCGGTCGAGTTTCCACTCGATGCTTGGAGAGTTTCTCGGAACAGCGATCCTGATCCTGCTCGGCGACGGCGTCGTGGCCGGCGTCCTGCTAAAGGGATCAAAGGGTGAAAACGCTGGCTGGCTCGCCATCACCGCGGGCTGGGCCTTTGCCGTCGTCGCCGGCGTTTTCACCGCCCTCGCCTGTGGCAGTCCCGCCCACCTCAATCCAGCGGTGACGCTTGGATTTGCCATCATCAGCGGAGATTTCAGCAACATCGTTGGCTATTCGCTCGCGCAACTCGCTGGTGCGTTTGTCGGAGCCGTGGCGGTGTGGATCCACTACGGCCCGCACTGGGCGCGCACGTCCGATCCCGATTTCAAGCTGGGCACGTTCTGCACTATCCCTGCCGTGCGACATCCAGCATCGAACATCGCGAGCGAGGTGATTGCGACATTCGTGCTGATGTTCGTGGCCGCGGCGATCTTTTCTTCGCGCGTCGCGGCGAATGGCCTTGCGGCAGGCCTCGGCCCGTATCTCGTTGGCAGCCTGGTGTGGGGTATTGGGCTGTCGCTGGGCGGTACGACGGGCTATGCAATCAATCCTGCGCGGGACCTCGGGCCCAGACTCGCGCATGCGCTGCTGCCGATCGCAGGCAAGCGCGACTCCGACTGGAGCTACGCGCCGATCCCGGCAATCGCTCCGCTGATTGGCGGCGCGCTCGCCGGCATCCTCGCGCGCGCGGTGGGTCTCTGAATACAACCTTCAACTCCCAACGCCCACGGAATTGGTAGTTGGGATGTGGGAGTCATCGTCGTTGCACCAGGCGCCAGAATTGCTCCTCGTTGAGCAGTGTGATCTTGTGTCCCTTTTCACGCAGGCGCTTGATTTCCATCAGCTTCAACCCGCCGTCGCGCCCGGCGGCCTGCAGCGGATTTGGGCGGCCGCGCACGACAACCGTCGTTTGTGACGATGGCCCGCTGTGGACGATGGCCCCGGCGCGGCGTGCGGCAGCAGCGGCATCGGTGCGTTTCGTGCGCAGGATGCCGGTGAATGTCAGATGCACGCCCTTCAGCGATCGCAGCACTCCGGCTCGCAGCGACGCGGGCGGGTTCTGCAGCGCGTCGATCAGCTCGTTGGCATTTTCGTATCGCTTACGCCGCTCGCCGATGCAGCGATGAATGATCTCCTTCAGGTGGTCACTGCAATCCAGACCGCGCACGTCTGAGGTGCGAATCCTCGAACTCGCATCGCCCTTGGTCAGCATGGCCAGGAGTTGACCGACTTGATAGACGTCGTCACGCGCCTGCCACTTCGGGGCTGCACGCGAGAGCATCTCGCTCGGCGCGGTCAGTGCGTTCATCGTGCGCGCCGTGATCCCACGGCGATCGCTCTGCTGACGGACGATGCCGAAGTCGCCGAGCTTGAGGCGCTTGTTCTCGCAGACGAACACGTTCATCGGCGTGAGGTCGCGGTGGAGCAATTGGCCGCGGTGCAGTTTGCCGAGGACCTCGAGGATGCCGGCAATTTCGCGACGCGTAATGGATTCCGTCCAGCCACGGGTCTGGTAGCGCAGGAATGCACTCAGATCCCCGTGACGTGCGTACTCGAGTGACAGACAGTAGAGCGGGTGCCCCCCGGACTGCATCAACGGGAAGACGTCGAAGACCCGAATCGCACGCGGATGGCCGTCGAGCAGACGTCCGAAGTACGCCTCGCGCAGCCAGCCATCGATGTGACGGCTGATTTTGATGCACACGGTTTCGGGGACAAGCGTCGATCGCCCGCGCCGTGCGGCGAGATACACCTGACCGAAGCCGCCCTGTCCTAGCAGCCGCTCGATTTGGTATTCGAGTCGCGTCTCCGGGCTGGTGATGACCTGCCCAATCGCAAGGAGATCACCACGATGGTCAGGCGCACGCCGACCCGTCGCGGTGCGTGTAGCCGCTTCTGAGATCCTGCCGTTCACGTCGTTGATCCTAACCACGAACCACGAACCACGAACCACGAACCACGAACCACCAACCATCCCGTGAGCCGAGTGTGGCACCGCTGAATCAACCTTGCCGTCTTGCCATTCGCGCGGATCAGCCGGACCGCGACTCGATGTCGCGATCAACTGCGCGACGCTCATCGCGCGTTCAGAAGATTACGTGAGTCCGAGGAAGTCGTCGTCGGAGGTTAGTGGTCTCTGGCGCAATAGATTCCTTCGCAGACCGGCGGCGGACCGCCAGCCATGGGATTCACGGCGCCGACATGGCTGGGTGCAGCGAGCAGTGATAGCGCGCCTGCGGCAGGCATGTGCACTGCACGGCTCGTGGCACCGGCTGCAATGTCGCCGGCATCGATCGAGCCATCGTTCAGCACGACCCGGTGGACGATGCTGTCCGCGTTCCTGAAGACAACCATCTGACCGCCAAACGACGCGGGATTGGGTGAGAACGATTGCGCGCCGTTCTGCTGCGTGACCGTGATCGTGAGGGCATTCCCGGAAGGCGATGGTGATGGGGAAGTGGGCGACGACGACCTCCGCCGCACGCCGCAACCGCCGTAAAGCAAGACCGATTCCCACGCGCCGCTGTGTGCGTTCAGCAGGTTACGGTCTGCTTTGCAGAAGGCTTGAGTGATATTGGAGCCGACGTTACGGGAGACGTAAGGGCGCTTACGCTATCATCCAGACCATGAGGCGAGTGACGGCGGGAGGTCTTGGCGTGTTCGTGTTGGCGCTCGTGCAGGCGATCGTCATCAGTGCGCAGTCAGCTGGCGGAACGAGTGAACGTGCGTCGCGCACTGTGTGGGATGGGGTCTACACAGAGGCACAGGCACAACGCGGCCGCGGTTTCTATGCTGAGCACTGTGCCAGCTGTCATGGCGCCAACCTCGAAGGTGCCGAACATCGCGCGCTCAAGGGCGACCGCTTCTGGGCGACCTGGCAGGACACGACCGTCGATCGTCTGCTGACTCACGTCAGCACGAACATGCCGCACTCCGAGGACGGCTCGCTCAAGGGCACACTCGGCGCGCGCGTCTACGCCGACATCGTCGCCCACATCCTCAACACTAATCAGTTTCCTGCCGGGACCGCTGAACTGAACGAGACCTCGATCGCCGGTGTGCGCATCATCAAGAAGGACGGATCCGGCGAACTGCCCGCAGGTAGTCTGGCGCACGTAGTCGGATGCCTCGAAAAGGGAACCGGACGGAACTGGAAGCTCGTGAAAGGGTCGCGGCCCGCACGCGTCGTCGAAGGACAGAGTCCCGATCGCAATGCGGCGCTTGGCGACCGTGAATACGCGCTGATGTTCGTCCTCACCCCGCTCGATAAGTTCGTCGGTCACCGCATGTCGGTGCGTGCCTCGCTCATGGGCGAAGGCGGTGCACAAGGTCTCAACGTCACGACGATCGAGTCTGTCAGCGCGAGCTGTCAGTAGGAACTGACGCTGGTCGGTGCAAAGCGCCTTCGGCGTGTCGGTGCAAGGTGCTATCGCTGGTCGGTGCTAGCTCACTGACTTTTGTCGGTGCAATGCGTCTTACGCTTGTCGGTGCGAGGGGGCTCACGCGTGTCGGTGCTATCACTGACGTGTGTCGGTGCGAGGGGCTCACGCGTGTCGGTGCAAGCAGCCATCGCTCGTCGGTGCAAAGGTTCTTCGACGTCGGTGCGAGGGGCCTGACGATCGTCGGTGCCAACTCGCTTCGCTCGTCGGTGCGGAATTTGCCAGTTTCGACCGGCGGGTTGTTCGCAGATTCTGCTGCGTGCTCTGCCTCTCCCCTCAAAAACTCCCAATAACGCGTAAGGCATCCGGCGTGCACTATGCGGCGACATGCGTGGCGCGCGTCATTTCTCTGAGCTGACAGTGTGGAAGCTGGCCGATGAACTACGGGTTGAAACGCTCAAGCTGACTAAAAGGCCAGAGTTCGCTCGCAATTTGAAAGCGCAGACCCAGGCCGAAGATGCCGTGAACTCTATCTGCCGGAACACGGCCGAAGGTTTTGGCTGCGAGAGTCATGGCCAATTCGCCTGGTTCCTGCGAGTCGCCCGTCGCTCGCTGAACGAACTTCAGGACGCGTGTCGCGGCGCTGAGCAGAAAGGGTATGTGACGAGTAGCGACCTCGCACCGATACGAGCGTTGATTCGTCGCCTGTATCCCGCTCTAAAGCGATTCATCGCCTACCTGGATAGCACGCCCGACTACCGGCCGAATCGCCCCAAGCCCAGGCCTTCGCAACGCTCCCCGAAGCCCGCCCGCACCGACGGGCGTAAGCCCCCTCGCACCGACAAACGCAAGGGTCCTCGCACCGACAAGCGTAAGAAGGATCGCACCGACCAGTAGCGCCTTTACACCGACATCGAAGCCCCTTCGCACCGACAGGCGTCAGGCCCCTCGCACCGACAAGCGTCAGGCCCTCGCACCGACAACGAAGCCCCTTCGCACCGACACGCGTCAGTCTCCTCGCACCGACATCGAAGCCCCTTCGCACCGACAAGCGTCAGACCCCTTGCTCCGACATCGAAGCCCTTCGCACCGACAAGCGTCAGTCCCCTCGCACCGACATCGAAGGACATTTGCACCGACATGCGTCAGGCCCTAGCACCGACATCGAAGCCCCTTCGCACCGACAGGCGTCAGGCCCCTCGCACCGACATCGAAGGACCTTTGCACCGACAAGCGTCAGACCCCTCGCACCGACATCGAAGCCCCCTTCGCACCGACAAGCGTAAGAAGGATCGCACCGACACGCGTCAGTCCCCTCGCACCGACATCGAAGAACCTTGCACCGACGATCGTCAGCTCCTCGCACCGACCAGCGTCAGACCCCTTGCAC
>JBKPRH010000173.1:0-5295 GCA_046765795.1 Acidobacteriota bacterium
CCAGAGAAAAACGTGTCGTAAATGTGCGAACCGATCTGATTCATCTTGGTCTGGAGGCTATCGAGATACTCGTGCAGGCCGCCAGCGATGATCTCATCCACTTGCGCGTAGGCCAGCTCCGAGCACAGCAACCCGAGCAACTGCTCGACCGGGCTGCGGAACATGGCTGTAGGCGTGCCGGTGATTGCGTGCGTCGATTCGCGTGCGGCCTTGACGCTCTGGGGAATCGCGCGCGGAACCTGTTCGTCGAGCAGCAGGAACTCGACGATGCGCGTCGGCGAAATGCGGCCATGACGCTTGTGATACATCTCGAAGGCACTCGCTGACCGCAGCACCGCCGCCCACTGCACATCGTCCACCGTCGTGCCAATGTCGTCCACCTTGGGCAGCAGAAGGAAGTATTTGACGTCGAGGATGCGCGAGGTCTTGTCTGCGCGCTCGAGCTGGCGTCCGAGGCGGCAGAAATGCCAGCCCTCGTTGTGCGTCATCGTCGTATCAGTGATCCCGGTGAAGGCCTGGCTGGCGGTCTTCACGGACGAGAACAGTTCGTGTGGGTCACTGATCTCGCGGCGCCGCGAGGCCGCGGCGGTCAGCATCAGATAGGACTGATTCAAGTGCTCCCACATCGATGACGAGATGATCTCGCGCACCGAGCGCGCGTTCTCTCGCGCCGCACGGACACACGACAGGATCGAATTCGGGTTCTTGGTGTCGAAGGTCAGGAAGCGGATCACCGTGGCTTGCGACGCTTCGCCGTATCGTTCCTTGAAATCGTCGATGTCGCCACTGATGTCCACGAGCGGCTGCCACTGCTGATCGGAGCTGCCCGGAAAGTCGAGCATCAGGTTGAGATTGACGTCGACGAAGCGCGCGACGTTTTCCGCGCGCTCGATGTAGCGGCTCATCCAGTAGATCGAATCCGCGACGCGGCTCAGCATGATTTCTGTTCCTGATGCATCGTGGCCATCACCGAATCGACCTCCG
This sequence comes from Acidobacteriota bacterium, assembly GCA_046765795.1. GTDB lineage: Bacteria > Acidobacteriota > Vicinamibacteria > Vicinamibacterales > UBA2999 > Gp6-AA40. Next base: position 985 of record JBKPRH010000173.1, read on the forward strand.
GCCGATCGGTCTCGAGCCGTGGGTCGCCGGCGAGGACCCACGTATCCTTACTGCCCCCGCCCTGCGACGAATTGACGACGAGCGATCCTTTCTTGAGCGCCACGCGCGTGAGACCGCCGGGCAGCACGTAGATGTCCTTGCCGTAGAGGATGTACGGACGGAGATCGACGTGCCGGCCCTCGAACGCGCCGCCTTCGACAATCGTCGGGACCCGCGAGAGCGACAGCGTCGGCTGCGCGATGTAGTTGCGCGGGTTCTCGGCAATCTTGGCCGCGAATGCCGCCTGCTCCTTTTTCGACGCATGCGGGCCAACCAGCATGCCGTAGCCGCCCGACTCGTTGGCACTCTTCACGACCAGCGACGCAATGTTCTCGATCACATAGCGCCGTTCCGACTCCTCCGCGCAGATGTAGGTCGGCACGTTCGGCAGGATGATCTCTTCGCCGAGGTAGTACTTCACGATCTTCGGCACATACGCGTAGATCACCTTGTCATCGGCGACACCCGTGCCTGGCGCGTTCGCCAGCGCGACGCGACCGGCGGTGTAGACGTCCATCAATCCCGGAACGCCGAGCATCGAGTCGGATCTGAACACCGTCGGGTCGAGGAAATCGTCGTCGATGCGCCGATAGATCACGTCCACGCGCTCGTACCCTTTGGTGGTGCGCATCCACACGAAACCATCAGAGACGACCAGGTCGCGACCCTCGACGAGCTCGACCCCCATCTGCTGCGCCAGGAACGAGTGCTCGAAATATGCCGAGTTGTACGGTCCTGGCGTGAGCACGACGACGCGTGGCGACTCGATGCCTTCGGGCGCGAGGTATTCGAGCGTCGCACGCAGATGGCTCGGATAGTCGTCCACCGGCCGGATGCGAGACGCGGCGAAGACTTGCGGAAACGTCCGCTTCATCAAGTTGCGATTCTGGAGGACGTACGAGACACCGCTCGGGGTGCGGAGGTTGTCTTCGAGCACGTAGACCTGACCATCGGAGTGCCGCACCAGGTCGGTGCCGGTGACATGGCACCAGATGCCGTGCGGCGGCCGCATCCCCGCGCACGGCGCGCGGAGCGATGCCGCCGTCTCCAGCACGTAGTCGGGGATCACGCGATCCTTCAGGATCCGCCGTTCGTGATAGATGTCGTCGATGAACAGGTTCAGCGCGTGAATGCGCTGCTTCAGGCCGCGCTCGATCGTGCGCCACTCGGCCGCGGAGACAATCCGAGGAATGAGGTCGAACGGGAAGATGCGTTCGGTGCCTTCGTCGGCGCCGTAGACATTGAACGTGATGCCCATCGCGAGCAGCGCACGCTCGGCCGAACGCTGGCGGCGCTCGATCTCACCGGCGGGCAGTGCGTCGATGACCTGCGTCAACGCATGCGCGCCCACACGCGGAGCGCCCGCGCTGACGAACATCTCGTCGAAGAATCCTTCCGGATCGTAGTGCGCAAATGTCATCGCGGATGATCGGTATTCTGGATCCGATCGGCGATCTCTCGATCCTCACAAAAGTGAATGACTACGCCAATTTGGCGACAACATCGTCGCCATTCGCGCGCGACCTCCCGTGTTCACTGGCTTTTTCGACGATCTCGTGTACGAACCGCAGCTTCGCAATCGCCGACTGAGAGAGGACGAACGGATACAGATCCGGAAGTCCCATGCTGCGGTTGAGGCTGTTCAGGCCAATGGTCAGCGGAAACCAGGCCCCGATCAGGTGATCGAAATCGTCCAAGTCGAGCCGCCGCGCGGTCACGTCTGGCAGCGACGCACCAGATGCGGCTTTCGGGCGCAGCGCGAGACCGTAGGCGCGAGCGGTCTCGAGCGTGTCCACGATGTGCAGGTAGTGGGCGAAGGTTTCGGCCCAATCCTCCCAGGGATGCATCGAGGCATACGCGCTCACGAACCGCTCTCGCCAGTCCGTCGGCGGCCCTTCCTCGTAGTGCCGCTTCTGTTCGCTGGCATAGTCCAGCGTCTCGTCGCCAAAGAGCGTGCGGAACGTGTCACGGCAGCGGCGGTCCTTGATTAGACGGTCCCAATAGTAGTGGCCGATCTCGTGCCGGAAGTGACCGAGGAGCGTGCGATACGGCTCGCCCATTTCTTGTCGCGCCTTCTCGCGAAATGGATCGTCAGCCTCGGCGACGTTGATGGTGATGAGGCCTTCGTTGTGACCGGTGAAGACCGGCTGGTCGGCCGAGCTGCTCTTGAACGAGAAGGCCAAGCCCGTCTCGTTCGTTGGCGATCGCCGATCGAGTGGCAGTCCCAAGCCCATCAGGCTGTAGAGGAGCCGGCGCTTGGCGGTCTCCAGACGGGCCCAGGCAATCTTCGCGTCGGCCGAAGGAATGTCTACGGTCAGTTCGCACGAGACACAGAGCGTGCTCTCCTGCGATATCGGGATCGCCCAGTTGCACACGTCGTGGTGAACGTAGTTGGCACACAGTCGGTAACGGTCTGGCTCGATCGGGCTCACGACGTTCAGATCGGGGAAATAGGCGAGTTGATTCCCGCACGTCTGACAACGTGTGTTTTCGAAGAACAGCGCCTGGCCACAACTCGAACAGGTAAACAGCTTCATACCCGGACGGGCTCGATGCATCGAGCGCGCCACTACCCGCCGAATGGGGTCAGTCCCAGCCCTGATCCGGACCTGACCCGGCGTTACGGCGTGCGCGGCGGCGCTGGCGTTGGAACAACTCCTGACGGCAGCGGCCAGTTGCCGTCGTACGGTGGCCAGTTCGGGACCGCAAGCTCCGCGGGCGGATAGAACATCGCCGTGTAGATCGTGCGAATCTTCGCCTCGTCGATGAAGAACCACTCGCTGAACACGTTGCGTGGCGTCGGCGACCCAGGTCGACGGATGAAGACGGCAAAGGCGAGCGCGACTTGCGCGTCTTCGTCCACGAGCGGAATGCGTCGCGCGACGACCATCGAGCCGTTGAAGTTCTGCAAACCCGAGACGCAGTCATTGTTCGGGCCGCCGGGAGGTCCGGGTGGCGGCGCAGCAGCCTGACCGGATGGCGCGCCACCGGGTGGTCCCGGTGGCGGAGTCGCCGGCGTGTTCGGCGGCAGGAATCGTCCGGCCGGCGCCGGTGAGCCGTTCTCCACGCGTCCACATCCCGCGTGGGTCAGCGCGACGCTCCCGTCGTGCGAGGAGATTGCATCGAAGTAGCTGTTGACGATGCGTACGAGCGCCGCGCGATCGGTTCGCTGATTCGCGGGCACCACTCGCTCGGGCGGTGGATTCTTCGCCAGGTATTCGGGGTTATGAAGATTCGCGGGCGGCCGTCCTGGCTGGCGCGCTCCATTGAGACCGGGATCATCGGCGCGAGCGATATACCACTCGGCTTCGGTGAGCTGCTTGTTCTCGACGCGCACGCGGACAGTGACGATCGCAGTGCCGCTGCCCTCTTCCACCGTGCCGTAGTACGCGGCTTGACCGGACGTCGTATCGAAGTAGCGACGCTGAACTTTGCCGAGACCCGTCACCGATTTCCACACGCCGCCGTTGCCCGGCCGCACATTGATCGCGTTCTCGGTCTGACGAAAGCCCACCACGAGCGGCGCAGCCGCGGGATCGTGTTTCACCACCGCGGTGAGATACTGATCGAGCATCGTCCGCAGGCATGCGCGATCGCAGGTCGTCTGCGCTGACGCGCTCCCTGCCCCGCTCGCCAACACGATCACAGCACCAACGATCCACCGCGCGTATCGCGCCATCGGTTCTCTCCTATCAGTCCGGCTGCCGCCTTCGCCAAGGCTACGAGCCGCATCTTAGTCCTGACCAACCTCATCTTCCAGTGGCGACTGGTCGGCGCGTCGTTTGCACTTGAGAGGTCATGATCAGAGCGATCCTCGCGGTATGCCTCACCAGTACGGTCGTGGTTGCGCAGGAGACACGCACGGCGCCGCCGGAGAACATGGTTCTCGCGGCTCAGGTGATGCTCGACGCGGCGGGATTCTCGCCTGGCGAAATTGATGGAAAGGCCGGCGCCAATTTCGGGCGTGCCGTTGCCGCGTATCAGCAGAGCCGCAATCTGGGCGCGTCAGGCAAAGTCGATGATGCGACGCTCGATCGGCTGCGACAAGACTTCAGAGCCCAACCGCCGACCATCAGCTACACGATCACCGACGCCGACATCGCGGGACCATTTCAACCGGAGATCCCGAAAGACCTCGTCGAGCAATCGAAGCTACCGTCGCTCGATTACCGCAATGCGCTCGAAGCGATCGCGGAGAAGTTTCATGCAAGCCCCGCTCTGCTCGAATCGCTGAATCCAGGTCAGGCCATCACGCAGGCAGGCACACAGATC
>JBKPRH010000174.1:0-17761 GCA_046765795.1 Acidobacteriota bacterium
ATCTACCATCGCGGCGACAAGGTCGTTGACCTCTGGGGAGGCATTCGCAACGGGCGGACCGGCGAGCCCTGGGAACGCGACACGATGGTTCTCGTCCACTCGAGCACCAAGGGCCTGGCCGCGATGACGCTCGCACTCGCACACTCGCGAAGGTGGTTGGACTACGAAGCAGAGGTGTGCCGGTACTGGCCGGGGTTTGCGCAGGAAGGCAAAGCGCAGGTGACCGTTCGACAGCTGCTGGGCCATCAGGCCGGGCTCTTCGAACTCGACGTGCCCATCGATCGTGCCCTGGTCAGCGATCTCGATCGATTGGCGACGGTGCTGGCGCGTCAGAAGCCGGCGTGGCCACCGGGCACGCGGCAGGGATATCACGCCATCACGTTAGGTTTCTATGAGAGTGAGCTGCTGCGCCGTATCGATCCGCAGCACCGGAGCCTGGGAGCGTTCTTCCAGGATGAAATCGCGACGCCACTCGGCCTCGATGTCTATATCCGGCTGCCGGAGTCGATACCGAATTCACGGCTGGCGACGATGGCTCGGCCGGGAATGTGGGAGATGCTGCGCGGGTTTGGACCGCGGTTCATGGCCCAGGCGATGAATCCGCACTCGAAAATCACCCGGACACTGCACGGCTCGGAGCTGCCGATCGATCCCGATCGCATCTACGCTCGTGGTCTCGAAGTGCCGTCAGGGGGCGCGGTCGGCACGGCGCGAGCGATCGCGCACGCCTACAGCGTGTTCGCCACAGGCGGATGCGAGTTGGGTCTGCAACGCGACACACTCGATCTGCTGGCGGAGCCGGCGGTACCTCCAACACACGGATTCCTCGACGTCTGCCTCGGCGGGGAAGTGCAGTTCTCGCTTGGCTTCATGAAGCCGAGTGCGGTCTGGCCGTTCGGCAGCAGCACCGCGACGTTCGGGTCGCCCGGTGCCGGTGGCTCACTCGGATTTGCCGATCCGCAACTCGGGATCGGCTATGCGTACGTGACGAACCGGATGGGCACGACGCTGACGGGCGACCCGCGAGACGTCGCCCTCAGAAACGCGCTCGCCGAGGCACGGATATAACGCCGTCAGGGCTTGCCGTGTAGTTGGTGCAGGTAATGCGAACGAGCCTCGATCTCGCCCAACTTCGCGCTGGCATAGCTCGACGCGTCGGCCAGCAACCGTCTTGCCTTTTCGTCCGAACGGCCGAGCAACTCGTGGAGATCGTACCCTGCGCCCGCGACGTAGGCACTAATCAACTGGTGCTCGAGTTCGGCCAGCGGCTCGTGGAGCTGCGGCACCTCGTCTTGCTGATTCGTCATGGCGATGCCCTCCTCGTCAGATCACGGCACCAGAACAGCGGCACCTGAAAGGCGTCCCGCGCGCAGGTCGTCGAGTGCATGATTCGCGTCCGCGAGCGGATACGTCTGGATGTGCGTGCGCAGTGGAACATCAGCGGCGAGCGCAAGAAACTCTTCTGCGTCACGGCGCGTCAGGTTCGCAACGGATCGGATGATACGCTCCTCCCACAGCAGTCGGTACGGAAACGACGGAATGTCGCTCATGTGGATCCCCGCGCAGACGACGACTCCGCCGGGAGTGGTCCGGGAGAGCGCTTCAGGAACAAGACGACCGACCGGCGCGAAGATGAGCGCGGTGTCGAGCGGCACCGGCGGAGGTTCGTTCGACGGACCCGCCCATGTAGCGCCGACCTGCCTGGCAAAACGCATCGCCTGATCGTCGCCAGGTGAGACGAATGCGTACACCTCGCGACCGTCGTGTACGGCCACTTGCGTAATGACGTGAGCGGCCGCACCGAAGCCGTATATACCGAGTCGCCGGCCAGGCCCGCCCATTCGATACGCACGGTAACCGATCAGGCCCGCGCACAGGAGCGGCGCGGCGTGCGCGTCATCGTAGCGGTCCGGGAGTGGAAAGCAGAATCGTGAGTCGGCGATCGTGTACTCCGCGTAACCGCCGTTGATCTGATAGCCCGTGTAGCGAGCGCGTCGACAAAGATTTTCTCGTCCTGCGAGACAGAACTCACATTCGCCGCACGACCAACCCAACCAGGGGATGCCGATACGTGTGCCCGGTTCGAATCCGGTCACGTGACTACCTCGCTGCTCGACGCGACCGACGATCTCATGGCCCGGCACGATGGGAATCGCAGCATCGGTCAACTCGCCATCCACGACGTGAAGGTCCGTACGGCAGACACCGCAGGCGAGAACCCGAACGAGGACTTCTGTTGGACCGGGGATTGGCGTATCGAGCTCGATCGCTTCGACCGTGTGACTGCCAGCCTGTGTGACTGCCATCGCGCGCATCGGTCGTCCCTCACAAGTACTACACCCGAATGGTTGTGGTTTGTGGTTGGTGGTTGGTGGTTGGTGGTTGGTGGTTGGTGGGTTCGTGGTTGGTGGTTCGTGGTTCGTGGTTCGTGGTCGGTGGTCGGTGGTTGGTGGTTCGTGGCACCGCCTCGTTGACGAGTATCTCGCCAACGCTCCCTCGTCACCGCATCTGTCCCCGGCGGCCGCAGCCATGCTGGTGGGTTCTCGCAGTACAGGCCAGCTGCGTTAGCTCCCTGGCGTCTGCATCCTGGCAACTCGATTCACTCTCTCTCCATCACAATGATCTGTTCCTCGTCATCCCGGGTGATGAGTAGGAACATCGTGTTCCCGACAGAAATGCGCTGAAGTTCACGACGCGCGTCTGCGGCGCTGCGAATCGTGTGTTGATTGATCTTGCGAATCACATCACCAGGCTCTAGGCCCGCCCCCCCGGCGGCGCTGCCGGCCTCGATGCGTTCCACGATTGCCCCATCGCCAGGTCCGTGTTCCTCCGAGATGAGATCGCCGAACGTGATTCCCAGGCGTCTGCCGTCATCCTCGGCGCGATACAGTCTCGGTGACAGCGGAATCGGCATCGCCTCGATGGTGACGTCAATCGGACGCGGACGGCCATCGCGAATGACGACCGCACGTGCGAGCACGCCCGGGGTGGCCGCGAACACGCGCGTCAGCGCTTCGTCAGTGTTCGCAACGGGCCTTCCGAACAGTTCGACGACCACATCGCCTGCCCGGAGGCCGGCAGCGTCGGCCGATGACCCTTTGCCGACCGCGGTAATCAGAGCGCCGCGCGGCGCGGGTAGTCCGAGCGCGCGGGCATCGTTGTCGGTCAACATGGACTGACGGAGCCGTACGTCGATGTTGCCGCGCACGACGCGACCGCGTCGTAAGTCCGGAAGAATGGCTTTGACAGTGTTGATGGGCACCGCGAAGCCAATGCTCATCGTGTCGCCGAATTCGTCAGCCAACGTGGCGAGGGTCATGCCGATCACTTCGCCGCGCGCATTCAGCAACGGGCCGCCCGAGCTACCGGGATTGATCGAGGCATCCGTTTGAATCAGCTTCTGCCAGCGTCCGTCACCCATTTCGAAGCTGCGCCCGACGTAGCTGACCACACCGACGGTGACTGAGTGGCCAAGTTGGTAGGGGTTGCCGATCGCCATGACCCAGTCGCCTGTCTCGAGCGCGTCGGAATCGCCGAGCGTCGCGAACGGGAGATTGGCGGGCGGGCCGACGAGCCTGATAACTGCGCTGTCCGAAACGGGGTCGCGGCCGACAACGGTCGCCCGATACATGGTCGTCTCGTGGCCGAGCAGCCGGACTTCGATGATCTCCGCGTCGGCCACCACATGATCGTTCGTCAAGATGTCGCCGTCAGGGCTGATGACAAAGCCGGACGCCGCTTCACGATGGACTCGAGGACCGCGCGGGAATACGCGGCTGAAGAAGCGCTCGTACCAGTCGGCGTCCTCTGCCGGTGCCGGATCGACCCACGCAACCGTCTTGATCGCAACGACGCTTGGGTTGGTCTCTCGCGCGATGGCGCGAAAGACGTTGGGGTCCGCTGTCGCGTGCTGCGCCTGAGCGGCCGGCGAGGAAAGAACCGCGGTCGAGGCGATGGCCATTACGACGAGCGACAGAGACACGCGAGGGACGTGACGCATAGAGCGCCTCCACCTACCGGATGGTCAGCACCGGACATCGTGCCTGACGCACGACCTGCTCCGCCGTGGACCCGAACAGCAGCTGGGTGATTCCGTACCCGTGCGCGCCGAGGACGATGAGATCGCTGTCGCGTTCGGCAGCGACACGCAGGATCTCGCGATGTGGAGTGCCAATTGCCATCGTCCGTTCGATCGTGCAATACGCGCGGGCACTCTCGGGCACGATGTCTTGCAATTGCTCGGCGCGCGCCTCAGCGGCCGCAGCGACGTAGGCGCCGAGTGCCCGGGCTTCGACATCACCGGCCGCCTCCGATTGCGGGGCCGGTATTACTTCGACCACGTAGACGAGCGTCAACTGGGCGTCTCGTTCCTGTGCCAGCGACAATGCATACTCGAGCGCGTGTATGGAAGTGTCTGAGAAGTCAATGGCGCAGAGGATCCGAGTGAACAGCGTGTCGGGTACAGGGACGACGTCCCCGACTGGCCTCGGCACCGTCAGAACCGGACCGGCCGCTTTGTGAATCACTTTCTCCGTGACCGATCCGAGCACAAGCCGTTCGAAACCTGAACGGCCGTGTGTGCCCATGACGATCAGGTCACTCGGAAGCGCACCCGCGCGATCGAGAATCTCCGAAGCGGTGTCGCCCTCGCCGATTTCGTAACGCATCGGGATTGTCAGGCCCACTTCGGTTTCCACGAAGCGCTTCATCGACGCCAGCAGGGCCTCGAGGTCGCCGGACGTCGGGACGGTGACCGGCATGATCGGTGTCCCTGGCGCATAAGCGGTTGCTGGCACCAGCGCGCACACGTTCAAGACGGTGATTTCCGATTCGTAGCGTCTGGCAATCGCCAAGGCGTGCTCGAGCGCGTGCCGGGAGAAATCCGAAAAGTCTATCGGGCAGAGGATGCGTCGAATCTCGATCATGACGGCACCCGCTGTTCGCGCGCGAAATCCTGCAGCTGACGCCGCGCCGCATGGAATGCCTCGTGGATCGCGGCTTCGAAGTCCGGCGTGCCGTCGCGCGGCGAGGCATGATGGCTGACGACGATCGGCGCGCCGCCAGGCACGCTGACGTCCACGACCAGATGAAGCCGGCGGCCCGTGCGCTGATGGCGATGCGGAACTGTGACGAGCACGCGGCAGCCGGTGATGCGCGGATAAAACTGTTCCAGCCACGCCACTCGCTCGCGAATTGCCGCATCGATCGGATTCGAGTGCGCGAGGCCGTCAAAGGTAATTTGCAGTGGAATGGGGGTCATGGCGATACGGCTCTCTGACTCGTGCAGTCATGCACGCCTTGCGCCAGCGAGGCTCAGATCGGAGGGCGTGTCACGAGCGATCGGTGCGCCAGTACAGCGGGAACAACTGCGCGGTGAACGGGGAATCTTTAGCACTATCCATCCACAGACAGCGCGAATCGACAGATCGCTGAGCCTCATGGACCAGCCGCGATGGCCTGGTCCTTGCGGCAAGAATCGGCGAAGGGGCGCCACCATGAATCACGTGTTCTTTTCTCATCTCGACTGGTCGGGCGCCGCGACCGGCGCCACGCGTGACGTGGCCTCACTCGATCGCGATCTGAACGTCACGATTGACGGCAGGACGATCCCGATGTCGGCAGCCCCAGCGTTCGGCGGTGATCGGCGTCGCGTGAATCCCGAGCAGCTCTACGTCGCGTCGCTGTCCGCCTGTCAGGCGTTGACCTTCCTGTTCCTCGCGGCACGGGAAGACCTCCTGGTGAGGGGATACTCCGATGACTCGGTAGGGGAGCTGGCGATCGTGGACGGCAAGCTCCGCATGGCGGCGGTGACGCTGCGGCCGCAGATCACACTCGATTTCGACGCAGACGTCGCCAAGGCGCGGGCGCTGGTCGAGAAGGCGCACCGTCAGTGCTTCATCGCGAATTCAGTCTCGGCGAAGGTCGGTGTCGAGCCGGATATCACCTTCGCCTCGGAGCCGGTGTCGCCGCTTTGAACGCTCGCGAATTGCGGGCGAGTCACAGGAGAGGGAGGTGGACCATGACCGCCGTCTCTGCAACACATCTCACGGTGCTGTTCTCCGGCGATCTGTTCTGGAAGCGGTGTGGCGAATGGTTCGAGGTCGGGACACTGATCGCGCTCACCGCGCTGGCCATGATTGCGCTGAGTATTCCGGTCGTGCTCGTCGTCGTATCCATCGTCAACGTGCTGAGCTGGGTGATCGGGGGCGCATGGTGATCGCGCCGAGGAACGATCAGCGATGCACTGACGTCACGGGCGGGTGAGCCGCCTCATGGCGTGTCATGGCCTTACCCTCCTCCGTGACGGAAATACAATCATCCTGCCGCGAGTCCGCTATCGGAACACGAGCGACACACCGGCAGCCACGACCATTCCGAACAGGGTTGCACCAGCGACGCGGCGGAAGCCCGCGCTGCCAAAGAACAGTGCGACTGTCAGCTTCAGGACGGTATTTGACAGCACGCCGATCGCAATCGCGAACGCGGCGGTGTCGAGTGAGATGTCCGACGCGACGCGGCGGGCCATGGAGACCGTGAGGGCGTCCACATCGGTCAGGCCGAGCACGCTCGCCATGCCGACGATCCCGCTGTTGCCCCCGTAACGGCCGGCAAACCACACCAGCATCAAAACGACTTGAAAGATGGCCGCCATCTGCAGCGCGGAAGAAAGCTGCAGAGGATTGCTGACTGGCCGCTCGGCGATGTCGTCTCGCGTCGACTGTCGGAGGCCGAGCAGCGTGATCGCCAATGCCAGCAGTGCCGGAAGTGCCAGATAGGGCACGACCTTCGGAAGCAGCGACGCATTGAGCACCGCCGTCGCGATGACCACGCGCGGATAGAGCATCGCGTTCGCCGCGATTGCACCATACCCCAATGGACGGCTGGCCGCCTCATCGCGGTTACTGGTACGAGCAAAGGTGAACGTGACATTGGTCGACGAAGCCAGACCGCCAATCAATCCGGTGACCAGATATCCACGTCCGGGGCCGACGATGCGTCGCGCGAGGTAGCCGACGAAGCTGAGGCCGGAGAAGAACAGCACGAGTGCCCACAACTCGCGCGGACGAATACCGCCCATCGGACCGAACGGCCCTTCCGGCAGGAGCGGTAACACAACCAGCGCCATCACGGCGAAGCGAGCTGCTGCGCGAAGGCTGATGTCGTCGATGCGTGCAACGAGCGCGTGAAGCCGCGACTTCTCGACGAGCAGCAAGGTCGTGACGGCGATGACCCCGGACGCCAACTGGTACACGCCTGCGCCCGCCACCACGCCCGCTGCAATCACGACGAGCGCCGCAACCTCAGTCGTGCCGTCAACATCGTTCCGCATGCGAGCGACGTACGCGGCGGTGGTGATGGCCACGGCGCCCATGAGGAGCACCGTGGAGGGCAGTGTGTAGTTGGACTGCCAGAGCCAACCTGCCAGGCCGCCTAAGCCACCCAGCAACGTGAAGGTTCGCACGCCGGCGAAGCGCGCGTCGCGTCCGTCGGCGTGGCCAGACCATTGACGCTCGACGCCGACTGCTGTGCCACCCAACGCGGCGATGACGAGTCCGAGTAGATCGATGGGCAGATTCATTCAGCACTGCCTCCGAATAGCACTGCGGACATTTCGGCCTCGCCGCGAGAAATTTCCCGCCTCAATCTTGCCGCGTGTCGAACGTGCACGCTCGTATGCGAATTCACGGTTGGCACGCCTCGTTCATATGCACAGCGTATGACACCTCTTACTTCGATCTGCAGGCGCTGTTCACGAGCGATCACTGGGCTCACGACCATCGCGATCCTGGTGTTCGCGGTTGAGGCGTGGGCACAGACTTCGACCGGCGCGCAGTGGCGGCGCGGAACCACACTGGCTGGCTTTGGCGGCGCGGCGACCGCGTCCGAGACGACGCCCTCGTTGGGCACGTCGCTCGGATGGGAGATCACGCCGCACCTGACCCTCGAGGGCCGTGGCCTCTGGTTGCCACACGATCCCGGCGCGACCGACTTCTTTGCCTGGCTCGGTGCTTTGGTGCCCATCAGACCCGCAGGCACTGTGGTGCCATTCGCGTCGGCTGGCGTCGGCATGTATCAAGCGACCGTGAACGCGGCCGATGGCGTGCCCGAATTCTACGAGCAACGAATGGCCGGCAAGCAACGAGGAACGTTCGAGGACTTCGCATTGGCCTTCGGTGGTGGCGCCAACATCTTCGTCACCCCGCATATCGCCATTCGACCGCAAGTCGATCTGCTTCTGGTGACGGCGCACGGTGACGCCCGCCCGATGACGGTCTACGGCGTGCACCTCGCGTATCACTTCGAGGCGCACAAGATCCCATAGAGGAGACGTCGATGCTGACGCTACGCCGCATTCTCTGCCCGATCGACTTTTCAGAGTCGTCCCGACAAGCGCTGACGTACGCCAGGGCCCTCAGCTCCTGGTACGAGGCACCGCTGACGGTGCTGCACGTCTGCGTGGACTTGCCGGTCTTCGAGATGGCATCTCCCTTCGGCCATACCGCATCGAGCGGGGCAGTCATCGAGGAAGCGCAGCTCGCCGAGAGGCGTGCCGCCGTACGCACGTTCGTCTGGTCCACGATTGGTGCCGAAGGCGTTGACATCATCGTCCGTGAGGGGACCGATGCGAAGGCCGAGATCGTGAGCGAAGCCGGAGCGGACGGTGCCAGCCTGATCGTGATGGGCACGCATGGGCGAACGGGCTTCGATCACATGCTATTGGGATCGACGACTGAGAAAGTGCTGCACAAGGCTCCGTGTCCAATATTGGTTGTGCCGCCGCATGCGGCACCTGCGGAGTCCGGCACGTCGATGATCTTCAAGCGGATCGTCTGTGCAATTGATTTCTCTACCAGCTCGCTGCTCGCGCTGAGCAGTGCCCTCGAGTTGGCGCAGGAGGCCGACGCCAGGTTGACATTGCTTCACGCGATCGAGTTCCCACCGGCACTGCGTGAGATCGTGTTCTCAACCGACGCGGATGTCGATCGGGTGCATGCCGCCGCAGAAGCGGAGTATTTGCGCCGGTTGCGAGCGTTGGTTCCGGCGCGCGCGCGAATCTATTGCACGGTCGCGACCCGGGTGAACGAAGGGAAGCCCGCCCGCGAGATTGAGCGAGTCGCTGCCGAGGAACAGGCCGACCTCATCGTCATGGGCGTGCACGGCCGCGGCGCTGTCGATCTGATGGTGTTCGGATCCAACACGAATGCGGTGATCCGAACCGCGTCATGTCCGGTGCTCGTCGTGCCGACTCCACGTGGGTGAATGCTTGCCCTGAGCGTGTGTCGCGCCGGGGGCGCGACACAGCGAGTCGAATGGGTTAACAGACCTCGTCGTGTATTCGAGCGTCCTCGTCTTCGGAACACTCCACCGCGATCAGGTTTTCGACATGGGTAATGCCAGGCGCATGCATGGCGGCGCGCTCGGCTGACTCACGCTCGTGCCATGAGCGGACCGTACCTGTAAGCGTCACGGTGTTGCCCGAGACCACCACGCTTAGACTGTGTGCGTCGAGATCGGCGTCCTCGTGCAGCGCGCGAACAATACGCGGCCGGATGTCATCGGCCGTCGGGGCAGGCACCACGATGACTCGATTGACCAGACTCTTGATCCCTCGTACGTAGCGGAGTGCCTTCTCGGCGACGACACGCTGGAAGAGCGTGCGGACGGTGCCGGTCAATACGACGTGGGCGTTGCGAACCACGACCTGGACGGTCGGTGGCACGATGAGATGTATCTCGAGTGCACGCACCGCGTCACACGCGATATCGGTATCCGATCGCGGTTGGGACAGCGTGACTTGTAGAGTGTTGGCAACGGCTCGTACGCCTCGAGCGCGCTTGGCGGCGCGCTCGGCCGCCAGCTTGCCGGCGTAGCTGTCGATGGACCCGCTGAGCGTGACCACGCCGCTGCGGACCGCGACGCCGATGCCGGCGGCGTTAACCTGCGAGTCCCAATCGAGCTGTTGCAGCACGAGCTCGCGAAGGCGGAGATCGGTGAGGGGAAGAGCGGAGGTGGCCATAAACCCATCCTTTAGTGCTTGCATCACAGACGTACAGCCAACACAACCAGACGTCCGGCAGCGTACGCCGCGCCGGCGACAAAGGTGCCCAGTGCAAAAGTCTCGAGCCCGGTGTGCCACCAGCGGTCTCTCGTCACCAGCGCTCGCAAGGCCCCGAGCACAAACAACGTAGTGAAGGTCATGATCGTCGAGACGGCAAGCGGCGATCGGCGCAGGAACAAATAAGGGATCAGTGGCACCGCGCCCGCCACAACAAACGCGACCAGTGTCGCAAGCCCGTGCTTCCATGGATGCCGCTCGAGTTCGGGCAACCCTTCGGCTTCACGCGCACGCTCATCGGCGCGGATAGCAAGGAAGTTCCCTACGCCCATCGACACCCCATCTGCGGCGAGGTTGGCCGCACCGACGACCAGCACCGCCAGCTGCGACAGCTGGCCACCAGCCACGCCGCTCACCACTGCAAAGGTCGTGATGATGCCGTCGTTCGCGCCATACACCAGATCGCGGATGTAATGACGTGCGGTAGCCGCAGCGCCGATCGGTTCGACATGCAGTGACGTCCTCATGGTCGCTCTTCCGCGAGGCAGTAGACCAGTACCGGAACTTTCGCCAGGCCGAGCACGCGATACGCCGTGGATCCGGGAGCGCCGCGGCGGCTGCCGCGGGCGTGACGGCCGAGCACGAGAATCGGGTGTTGGCCTGACCACGTGAACGTCGTCGCTGCGAGCCGTTCCGCCACCGGCCCGCTCTCGACGAGCAGCGGGATCTCGTGATGTGGAGTCATGCCCGTGAGCGCTGCCGTAATCTCCTGTCGTGCGGCGGTGATCTGCTGTTCGACCACAGCGTCCGCATGCGGCTGCCATCGCTCGAGCACGTTGAGTGCTGGCACCACGTGTACGGCATGAACGGTGGTGTGCAGCACGTGCGCGAGGCGCGCGGCCGCTGCGGCGCTGGCCATCGCCGTGCAGGAGCACTCGACCGCCGCGATCACGGGACCCATGCCGGTGAGATCTGCGGCCGATGGGAGTGGAGGCGTCCACGTATCGGGCACGACGAACACCGGCGTATCGGAGTGCAGGAGCACGCCCTCTGTGGTCGAACCAAACAGCGCGTGAGCTGCACCAGACATGCCGTGTACGCCGAGGACGATCAGATCCACACTCTCGCGCTCAGCGATGTCGCAGATGGTGTGCGGAGCCTCGCCTGTGACGACGTGCAGATGCGGCGGTGTTGGCAGTCCCTTGGTCGCGTGCGCCGTAAAGCGGGTGAGTTCCTCGCGTGTCTCGCGCGTCAGGTCGATGCCCTCGGCCTTCGCCGCCGCGCTCAGCAATCGGTTTTCGACGTGCAGCACGTGGAGCGTGGCCTGACACTGCCGCGCTAGCCGTGCCGCGAAGTCCAGCGCGACACGTGAGGGCTCGGAGAAGTCCACAGCAGCGAGGATCGAACGGGGCGGCATCATGCCTATCGATCAATCAGGAGCTGTGCCAGCAAATCCCGCGTAGAAATGCCCATCTCGGTGGGGTGCGCCGAGTGTGGGAGCGCGGGATGTGGGGGATCTTTCGCAGAGACGAGGAGTATTCCGTGGTACGCTGACATGCCTTGCTGGGCATCGATTTCTTCGGGATCTTCATCCAGTTCACTCTCCTCGTCGTTTCCCTCTCGGTTCACGAGGCGGCGCACGCGTGGTCGGCGGAGAAGCTCGGCGATCCGACGGCACGGTCGCTCGGTCGAGTGACGTTGAATCCTGCCGCGCACGTGGATCCGATCGGCACCATCGTGTTTCCGCTGATCGCGATGATTTCCAGGTTTCCATTCCTCATCGGGTGGGCGAAGCCAGTCCCGGTGGGTGTGCAATACCTGGGACGCAATTGGCGTCAGAAGTTCATGCTCATCGCGGCTGCTGGACCGGCGAGCAACCTGCTGATGGCCGTGAGTGCGGCGGCGGTCCTCTGGACCCTTTCGGGCGGTCCGCCGCTCGAGACCACGCAAGGTCTTGTCGGTCAGATTCTGTCGGCATTCATCAGCCTGAATCTCCTGCTGGCAGTGTTCAACATGATTCCGGTGCCACCGCTCGATGGTGGCAACGTCCTGGCGGGACTCGTGAGCGGGCCGGCGGCAGATGCGTTGGACCGCGTGCGGCCCTACGGGTTCCTGATTCTCTACGGGCTCTTGTTCACGGGCGTCATTTCACGGGTCGTTTATCCAATCGTGTTGGCGCTGGAGGACGTTCTGCTCTGATGGCCACGGCTCGAGTCGTCTCAGGTATGCGGCCGACGGGGAAGCTGCACATTGGTCACCTCGTCGGCGCCTTGAAGAATTGGGTCGCACTTCAGGAACAGCACGAGTGCTTCTACTTCGTCGCCGACTGGCACGCGCTCACGAGTGAGTTCGCCAACACGGCTGCGCTTCCGGCAAACGGTCTCGACAACGTCGCCGACTGGATCGCCGCCGGCGTAGATCCAGAGCGCAGCACGATCTTTGTGCAGTCGATGGTGCCTGAGCACGCCGAGCTCGCCACGCTCCTCTCCATGGTTGTTCCGGTCAGTTGGCTCGAGCGTGTCCCGACTTACAAGGAGCAGCGCGAACAGATCACCGACAAGGACTTATCCAATCTCGGGTTTCTGGCCTACCCGCTACTCCAGACAGCCGATGTCGCGATGTATGACGCGAAATTGGTCCCGGTCGGCGAGGATCAGGTGGCACACCTTGAGCTGTCGCGCGAGGCCGTGCGGCGTTTCAACCAGTTCTACGGCGAGGTGCTCGTTGAGCCGCAGCCGGTGCTCACGCCGACGTCACGTCTTCCAGGGCTCGACAATCGGAAGATGAGCAAGAGCTATGGCAATACCATCGACCTGAGCGACGACGCCGAAGCGGTAGTGAAGAAAGTGCGGCAGATGTATACCGACCCGAAGCGCATTCGGGCCGACATTCCCGGCACGGTCGAAGGCAATCCTGTCTTCATGTACCATGACGCTTTCAACGCGAACACCGCCGAGGTCGAGGATCTCAAGACACGCTACCGGGCAGGCAAGGTGGGCGATGTCGAGGTCAAGACGAAGCTGGCGAAAGCGGTGAACGACGTTCTGGAGCCGCTGCGCGAGCGGCGGCGCGAGATGCTGAGCAAGCCCGGCCAGATTCGCGAGATCGTGCACGAGGGCTCGCGGAAGGCACGCGTCATCGCGCAAGCGACGATGGAGCGCGTGCGCGACGCGGTGAAATTGCGGTACTAAAAGTCCGGCTGAAGCCGACACTACGAACGTGACGCAACAGACTGATTTCGAATCGTCGCCCGACGCTTACCAGGTCAAGCTCGATACGTTCGAGGGCCCGCTCGATCTGCTCCTGCACCTCATTCGCACCAATGAGGTGAACATCTACGACATCCCGATCGCGATGATCACGGAGCAGTACCTGAAGTACATCGAGTTGATGCAGGAGCTGAACCTCGATCTCGCCGGTGAGTTCCTGGTCATGGCGGCGACGTTGATCCACATCAAGTCGCGCACGCTGCTTCCGCGTCCCGATCCGAGTCAGGAGGACAGCGGACCCGAAGAGGACCCGCGCGAAGCCCTCGTGCGTCGGCTGCTCGAGCACCAGAAGTTCAAGGCCGCCGCCGAGCTCCTGCACGATCGCGAGACGCTGCGCAGCGCGCAGTACATGCGGCCGGATTCGCGCGTCGCCGATGCGGCGGGAGACGAGTACGAGCCGGAGCTCGAGGTCGATCTGTTTGGACTGCTGGCCGCGTTCCGCGGCGTGCTCGAGCGCGCCACGCGCCGGCCGCGGATGGTCATCCCGCCCGAGCAGATGTCGATCGAGGACCGCATGCGGCAGGTGCTCGGCCGGCTGTCGGAAACCAAGGCCCTCGGCTTCGAGGATTTGTTCGGCGACGGCGACGGTTCGCGGCCGTTCATGATCGTCACGTTCCTCGCGATTCTCGAGATGATCAGGCTGAAGCTGATTCGTGTGTTCCAGTCGGGCGGTGTCGGGCCGATTCGTGTCTACAAACGCGCGCGGCCAACCGATGCGCCGCATCCGATTGACGATCCCCAATCATGACCAACGAGACCGAAACCGAAACGGTTCACGAAGAGACTGCCGCCGCTCCACCTGAGCCTCAGGAATCCGTGGTCAGCGCAGAGGTCAAGGCCGTCGTCGAGGCGCTGATCTTCGCGTCGCCGGAACCGATCACGCCGAAGATGCTCTTCAAGCTGCTGTCCGAAGAGCCGAAGGAAGACGTCACGGCCGCGATCGCCGCGCTGAAGACCGACTACGAGAACCGTCCGGGCCTGCAGATGGTCGAAGTTGCGGGTGGTTATCAGATCGTCACGCGTCCCGACCTGCACGAGTGGGTGCGCCGTCTTTTTCACGAGCGCTCGTCGCAGAAGCTGACCGTGCAGGGTCTCGAGACGCTGGCGGTGATTGCCTACAAACAGCCGATCACGTCGCTCGAGATCGCCGAGATTCGTGGCGTCAACACCAGCGGTGTCCTCTCGACGCTGCTCGAACGCCACTTGATCAAGATCGTCGGCCGCAAGAACGTCGTCGGCCGTCCATTCCTCTACGCCACGACGAAGGAGTTCCTGATTCGTTTCGGTCTGAAGGACCTCAACGATCTGCCGAAGATCGAGGACATGGCCGAAGCGCTCGGATTCGATCCACCGGCGGGCCTGATGGAGCAGTCGCCTCGCGAGGACGTGCTGCCGCTCTCCGAGGAAGACTACGAGAGCGGCAAAGTCGAAAAAGTGGAATAAGTGGAATAAGTGGAATAAGTGGAAAAGTAACTTCTCAACTTACTTTTCCACTTTTCCAATTTTCAACTTTTCCACTTTAGCCACGGCGGCTTTCTTCAGCGCCGCGATTTCGTCCTCTTTTAGTTCCCGCCAATCACCTGGTTTCAATCTCCGGTCGGAAATCGGGCCGACACGCGTACGCCTCAGCGTCTGTACAGGATGTCCGACCGCTTCGCACATGCGGCGGACCTGGCGATTGCGCCCCTCTCGGATCGTCATCAGCAGCACCGCATCCTCGTCGCGACGCCGTGGCGGCACGAGGACGACGGTCGCTGGCTGCGTGCGATGGCCATCGAGCGGAATGCCTTTGCGCAAGCGGGTGAGTGCCTCGCCGTCTGGAGTTCCGGCGACGCGCGCCTCGTAGGTGCGTTCGACGCCGTGGCGCGGGTGCGTGAGCCGCGCGGCGAGGTCGCCGTCGTTGGTGAGGAGCAGCAGGCCTTCGCTGTCGTAGTCGAGCCGGCCGACGGGATACACGTATTCGCGCACACCGCTCAAGAGGTCCATTACCGTGCGGCGGCGCTGCGGATCCGATCGCGTCGTGACGTAGCCTTTCGGCTTGTTCAGCAGGATGTAGCGTAGACGCTCGGCCGCTCGAATGCGCCGGCCGTCGACGCGAATGTCGTCGGCCGCGGGGTCGGCTTTGACGCCCATCTCGTGAATCGTGTGGCCATTCACGGTGACGCGGCCTTCGGCGATCAGCTTTTCAGCGGCGCGTCGCGAGGCGACGCCGGCTTGAGACAAGATCTTTTGCAGTCGGATCATTTTTGATTGGGCGATCTTTGATTGAGGATTCCTTGTTGATTGAGGATTGGTGATTCGTGATTGCGTTA
Organism: Acidobacteriota bacterium; assembly: GCA_046765795.1. GTDB lineage: Bacteria > Acidobacteriota > Vicinamibacteria > Vicinamibacterales > UBA2999 > Gp6-AA40. The sequence goes on from JBKPRH010000174.1 coordinate 15,639, forward strand.
ATCGACAATCACCAATCTTCAATCAAAAACCAATCATCCAATCAGAGATCATCAATCAACAATGTTCTACTGGCGCAACAGGCTCGCCCAGAAGGAGATGAGCTTCCAGGCATCCGATGCCGTCGCCGCGCGGTTCACTTCGGCATGGGTGATCAGATTGCTCAACAGCAGATGCACGTTCGCACCTTTGTTGCGCAGATAGTCGTTGAGCAGCGCGGATTCGGCGGCAGGGATCACAGTGTCATCGTCGCCGTGCAGCAGATAGATTGCCGCTGAGGGCGGAGCGGGCGCGCGTTGCGGCGACAGCGCTGGATCGCTCGCGCCCAACTGATCGAGATACGGCACGAGCGCCGGCCCCAGCTTGCCGACGGCGCGATCGTTCACGTAGTTCATGAACGTGCGTGCGGGCTCGGGCATTGCCTTGGCCATCTCTCGCGCCTTCGTAAACATCGCATTCGCCTGGTCCATGCTCACCAACGTCAACTGCGACGCCAGGAGAAATGTCTTGATGCCTTCGCGCAATCCCGCGACTTGGTCGGACGGCACGACGCCGTTGTCAGCCAACCCGTAGAGGATCACTGCGACACCGTAGTCGTGCGGCGGATGCGCCGCCAAACCTGGGACCTGCGGAGCCTGGCCTGTGGCCAGATAGCGCATGACGCGCGGCAGATCGCCATGCCCGCCAAAGGAGAGGATGAACGCGACCCGATCGCGTATCGCCGGACGGCCGGACGCCGCAATCGACAAGCCTCCCGCGAAGCTGATGCCGACGATGCCGATCTTGCCGTCAGGTGCGAGGTTGGGCCGCTGCGCCATCCACGACACGGCATCCTCGATGACGTCGGTCGCGCGTGGCGTGATCATGTAGGCCTGCAGATCGGGCAGCGCCATCGTCATCACAATCACGCCGGTGCCGGCGAGGTCCTTGGCCAGCGCCGTCAATCGCGGCTCCTCGATGCCCATCGAGTGAATGCCCGGAATGAGCAGCACCGAGCGGCTCGTCTCACCGTCGGGCATGTAGAACTTCGCTGGCACGTTGCCGAACCGCGTCGGCACCATGTGCGTCGGTTCGATGGTGACCGGTCGCGCATGCTCGTCGGCGATCGCTTCAGCCCGCCCACCGAGATTGGCTGCGCGAACGACCAGTGACGCGGCCCGGAGATAGGGCGTAGCGGCGAAGATCACCACGAGACCGACGATCAGGAGGATCGTTGCGAGTGTGAGAAGACGACGCGCCATTGAACGGAATCTTACGCGAAGACGGAGGTGCGAACTATTCCCCGTTGACGGCCCGTGGTCTTAGGGTCCATGTTGATCCACATCATGATTTCAATTCGTTCGGTTGCCATCGGGATCGGGATAGGTGTCGTTTCCTGTGCCGCGACGGCCTACGCGCAAGATTCGGTTCAGACAGGACAGAAGGTCTATACGTCACAGAAATGTTCGGTCTGCCACTCAATAGGCGGTACCGGCAACAAGAAGGGGCCGCTCGATGGCATCGGCGCGAAACTGTCGGCCGATCAGATCCGGCAATGGATCACCGACGCGCCGGCGATGACGGCGAAAGCCAACGCGACTCGCAAACCAGCGATGAAGGCATTCACGCTGCCGAAAGAAGAACTCGACGGTCTGGTTGCATACCTCGCCAGCCTGAAGAAGTAACGTCGCGGATCGCCGATCGTGCGACTGAGTCTTCCAGCCGCTGTTCGAAATCCGGTGTCGCTTGTCGGCGTCACGGTCGCCACGGCAGCCGCCTGGTTGTTCATCGCGCTGCTCGGGCTCGAACTCCTTGGCTCTTTCACCAATCCGTACGTCGGCCTCGTCGTCTTCGTTGCAGTCCCGCTGGTCTTCATCGCTGGCCTGCTGCTGATACCGATCGGCGTGTGGCTAAACGCCCGGCGAGTTCGAGCCGGAAAGCCCGAAGCCGAGTGGCCGATGATCGACCTGCGGCAGTCGCGGCAGCGCGCATGGCTGTTCGGTGTCCTCGCGCTGACGCTCGTGAACATCCTCATTGTGTCGGCTGCGGGATTCGGGACCGTGCATTACATGGAGCGCACGGAGTTCTGCGGTCAGGTCTGCCACACGACGATGGAGCCGGAGTTTGTCGCGCACCAGGCGTGGCC
>JBKPRH010000175.1:0-13842 GCA_046765795.1 Acidobacteriota bacterium
CCCAGATACAGCAGATACAACGCGTACAACGCGCCGATGAACTCGACGAGACTGCTCAGGAAGAGGAACGGGATGACCTGAAACCATCCTGCCACCCATGCTGGCGTTGGCGCATACGCGGCGACCTTCGCCGCGTTCGAACGGCTCTTCGGCGCTCCAAACGTCGGCGCCAGCGCATCGATCACCACTGACAGGATCACGACGCTGACGACCGACAGCACCACTCCGATGATCGCAAGACGCAGGGCGACTCCGAGCCCCAGGCCGATCATCAGACTCCCGGCCAGCGTCGCCATCGCACCAACGGCCGCCAGCGGCAACACATACCCCGAGATCAGCGACGACAACGTGGCAGACTCGCCCGCGATCACGGCCCACTCTGTATTCGGCGAGAGACAGATGCGCTGGACGCGTTCGACGATGCTCATAGTGAGCTGAGACTATACTTCGCTCGTGAAAAACGACAACCGATCCTCACGACGAAGCTTTATCGGCACGGTCGCGGGCGCGGGTATCGGCATCGCCGCCGGCGCCCCTGACTCGCTGTTGTCGGCACAGGCACCGCAGGCCGCGCCTGCCGCACCGGCCGCCGCGCAGGACCTCAATCTCGTGAACGGCCGCATCCACACACTCGATGCCCGCAACTCTGTGGTGAGCGCGGTCGCGATCCGCAACGGCCGCATCGCGAGCGTGGGCAACAACGCACCGCCGCGCACGGCGAACACGCGCGTCATCGATCTGCGCGGCCGCACCGTGGTGCCCGGACTCATCGAAGGTCATGTCCACATCGTGAGCCTGGCCAATCGTCCCGGCTATCACACGATCCTCGAGAACACCACGTCGATTCGCGAGATTCAGGAAGCGCTCGCCGCGCGGCGCAAGAGCGTGCCTGAGGGCCAGTGGATCACATCGATGGGCGGCTGGCATACCAACCAGTGGGCCGAGCATCGCTACCCGACGCTGAAAGAATTGGACGAAGCCGTGCCCGATCGGCCCGTGCTGCTCTACGAGCGGTTCACAGGGCCAGCGATCACGAACAGCGCCGGCAAGAAGATCTTCGACGCGCTCGACGCGGGCGCACCGGTGCATCCAGAGATCAAGAAGGTCGCCGTCGCCGACAACGGTCAGATCGCCGCAGCCGGATTCGCCGGCGGTGGTCCTTCCGCGAGCGCACTGTTTCATCTGCGCCGCATGCAGACCTTGGAGGACAAGAAGCGCAGCACCGTTGACGCGATGGCGTATTCAGCCGCCGTGGGTTTGACGGCCCATCTCGACGAAGTGCTCTTCCCCACACCCGGACCACTGCATCCGAATCAGATTCTGTCGAACCTCGATCAGTACCGGATGTATGACAGTTGGCTCGCGCTGCATCGCGAGGGGAAGACGATCGTCCGGCTGCAGATGAACTTCCTGCAGAACCAGACCGACCCGGCGTTGCCCGAACTGAAGGAACGGCTGCGGAATCAATTCCAGTTCTTCGGCGACGACATGATGATGACCGGCTCGATCGGCGAGTGGGCGGCTCCGCTCGCCGCCGGCGCTGTATGGCGCGAGGCGCAGCGTCTCGTCGCCGAGGCGGGCTGGCGCAACGAGAACAGCGTTCAGAACCTTGCCGGTCTGCAGCAGGTCGTCGAGGAGTACGAAAAGGTCAACAAGCAGTACGACATCAGCAAACTGCGCTGGATGGTGCATCACGTGCCCGAGGTCACGCCCGACCTGCTGACGCGTCTCAAGAACATGGGATGCGGCGTGCAGATGGGGGCCTTCCGCTGGGTCACATCGTCGGATCCGAAGGTCGTCGCCGGACCGCCGTTCCGCACGATCGCCGATCACGGCATTCAGGTGGGTATCCACGGCGACGGTGTTCACATTGCGCCGCTCAATCCGTGGCTGCACATCTACTACGCGGTGACCGGCGTGAACTCGTTTGGCGCGAAGGTGAATGGCGACCAGCAGCTCACGCGCCAGGAGGCGCTGCGTCTCTTCACCCGCGGCAACAGCTGGTTCCTGCGAATGGAAGATAAGATCGGCTCACTCGAGCCAAACAAGCTCGCCGACCTCGTCGTCCTCGACCGTGATTACTTCACCGTGCCGGACGTGCAGATCAAACAGATCAAGTCGCTGATGACGATCGTGGATGGAAAGGTCGTTCACGGCATGCTCTGATTGTTGATTGTTGGATCTGTGATTTGTGATTCGTTGGTGATTGGCAATTGTTGAATAAGTGATCGAAAACGCTACCGGGCGCACCGACTGCTCGTCGTGTTTTCAATCTCTAATCACAGATCACCAATCACAAACGATTCAATAATCACAGATCGGAGCAATCACAAATAGTCACCGCCTCTGACCGATGGCGAACACGTGGTCATCAGCTCGCCGGCTTCGGCCGCGTTGCCGCCCTGCACCAGACGGGGATGGTTGCCCGGCTGACGAATGCCCGCGCCCAGCTGCGATGTCACGAACACCCGATCGCCAACGACGATCGGCGATGACACGCCGAGCCCACCTATCGGCGTTTTCCACGCCACGTTCTCGGTGGCGCTCCACCTCACCGGCAAGCCGGTCTCCGCGCTCGTGCCAGTGCCGCTCGGTCCACGCCATTGCGGCCAGTCAGCGGCCGCCAGCGCACTGGCGGCGGCCGCCAACAAACCACCCGTGAGGTAAACCAGGATGAATGCGAGTCGTATACGACGTGACATGCCGTCTGCTCCGCGTCACCGAATATACTGCCGGCCATGCTTCTGGTACGTACTCGTCTGCTCATAAGCGCAGTGATCGTCCTCGGCCTCAACACGTTCATCGATGCGCAAGACGGGGCGACCGCGGCGAAGAACTGGCATCAGTGGCGTGGGCCGCACGCGACCGGCGTCTCCTCTACGGCAAACCCACCACTCGAGTGGAGCGAGACAAAGAACATCCGGTGGAAGATCGAGATTCCCGGCCGCGGCTCGGCGTCGCCGATCGTGTGGGGCGACAGACTCTTCCTTCTCACCGCCGTGCCCGCTGGCATCACCGGCGACGCGCAGCACGCGCCACGAGGCGGTCTCACACCACGCGGCATGCATCGCTTCGTGGTGATGGCCATCGACCGCAAGACGGGCAAGACGATTTGGGAACGTGTCGCCCGCGAGCAGGAACCACACGAGGCTTCGCACACTGACAACGGCACGTGGGCCTCGGGCTCACCGATCACGGATGGCGAGCGTGTCTACGCCTACTTCGAGTCGTTCGGGCTCTATGCCTACGACATGAACGGGAAGCCGCTCTGGGAGAAAGATCTCGGCGACAAGAAGATGCGCAATGCGTTTGGCGAAGGCTCGACGCCAGCGCTCCACGGCAACACGCTCGTTGTCGTCTGGGATCACCTGGGTGGCGAGTCGTTCGTCGCGGCGTTCGACAAGCGCGATGGCAAGGAATTGTGGCGCACGCCGCGCAAGGAGATCGACACGTGGGCAACGCCACTCGTGCTCGAGGTCAACGGTCGCGCGCAAGCGATCGTCCCGGCGATGGAACGCGTGCGCAGCTACGATCTCCAAACCGGCCAGGTCGTCTGGGAGAGCGACGGGTTGACGATGAACTCGATCCCGTCGCCGGTGCACGAGGACGGGCTCGTGTTCCTCATGAGTGGGTTCCGCGGTAACGATCTCAAAGCGGTTCGCGTCGCGGATGCGAAAGGCAACATCGACGGCACGAACGCGATCGTCTGGACCCTCGACCGCGACACGCCATACGTTCCCTCCCCGGTGCTGGTCGATGGCGTGCTCTACTTCCTCAAGTCCAACAATGGAATCGTCTCTGCGCTCGATGCCAAGACCGGCAAGCCGCACTATCAGAATCAACGGCTCGACGGCGTGCCCAACGTCTTCGCGTCACCTGTCGCGGCACAAGGACGCGTCTACTTCCCCGGTCGTGAAGGCACGACGCTCGTGATCAAGTCAGGACCGACGTTCGAAGTGCTGGCCAAGAACACGCTGGACGACGGGTTCGACGCGTCGCCGGCGCTCGTCGACAGTGAGATCTTCCTGCGCGGCTACAAGTACCTCTACGCGATCGCACAACCCTGAGCGACATCTGCACAGCCGCGATCCATGAGCCGATACCACGGCAGACATGGACGCGCGTCTGTTGATCGCACTAGCGTTGGCCGCGCTCGCCAGTGCGGCGTGTGGCACTGGCACTGGCACTGACACTGACACATCAGCTGCGAGCTCCGCGGCTTCAGCCGCCGAACCGCCGCCGCGTGGTGTGCCCAACGCGATACCAGGTGAGGTCAATCCGCGCATCATCTCGATCTCTCCAGACACGATGTCGGTCAGCGATGGCGCCGGGACGCCGGGAAGCTACAGCCTCGAGTACACGATCAACGAGATCGAAAAAGTCGAGAACGGCTGGCTTCGAGTCACTGCCCCGGGCGTCGGTATCCTGGAGAACAAAATCCCCTTCACGCCTTCCGCTGAAGGCACGGTCACGTTCGATATCGACCCGTCGAAAGTGGACTTCGGACCAACGGTCGCATTTCGCGCCCGTTGTCCTGAAGGAGAAACCGAGTGGTATACGCTCGGCACGCGGCTTCCTGACGATCAGCGATCGTTACCGGGACCGCGGATCACCAGCGTCTCGCCCGATCGCATCTCATTGACACGGACGTTGACGAGAAACGAGGGAGAGATACCGGCAGGCGCAGGCGTGTCGGTCATGATCCGCGGAAATCAGCTCACGGCTGATTGCGGTCTCGACGCGACCGTCAATGGCCGATCCATTGAGCTCAACAATCTTCTGCCGGAGAGGAACGGGTTCCGCGGCCTGCTTATGTATCGCGACCTTGCGAATCGTGAGGTCTCAGCGCGGTACCTGGAAGTGCATCTGGTCGTGCAGGGTCCCAGGGTCGGTCCGCGCGGTCCAATCGGGTATATCTGGTTCGTCGAGTAAAGCCGTGACGTGGCGACACGTCACACAGCCTCAGCTTGCGCCGAGGGCCTCGTACGCGGGTGGCATGTAGGACCGCGCTGCCGGCAAAGTCCTGTCGGCCCGGCTCTGTAGCCAGCGCGCGACAATCGGACGCAGTACGAAGAGCGCGACGATCGCCACCAGTTGTCCGCCGGCAACAATCATGTTCACGTTGACGGCTGGCCGCCACGACACGCGACCGTTGCGGATGACGTAGACGCCGGCCGGCCGCGCACCCAAGCCGTAGCCGATGGCGCCGTCCTGACCTCGGGCGCCGCCACGCCCGCCGCCGCGAACCACCGCGACCGGGAGGATCGTCGCACCGTCTGCCTCGAACGGTTCGCCGAACACGCGCCGCGCGGTTATCGCATCCTGGGCGCTCTGCAGTACTTGTTGTGGATCCATAGGTCCTCCGTCCGTTGGCGTGACGTGCAATAGACGAACCGTATCACTTGTTCGCCATGCATGAAGATCCGCGGCATCATGCGCTCGAGCTTTGCGCGCACCCTCCAACACCGACTGTCATCTTTGCCTGTGACCGGAGACGGCGACGAACGCCGCACCGAAATGCTCGACCCTCGTCTCCACGCCGTACTTCGTCTCCCACTCGATGATGTCCTGGCGATCGATGTAGCGCTTGTAGATCTCGAAGGTCGTGCCGTCGTTGATGCGTCGCTCCTGCCGTTCGGTCTTGGCATTGAATCGCGCCCGCTCGAGACTCCAGGCTGAGTCGAGAATCAGAAACCGGCCCTCGACGTCGAGCATGCTCCTGAGTCGATCGAAGAGGAGCTGTTCTTGCGCGTCGGTGAGATGGCTGAGGAGGAACCCCACGAGTGCCGAGTCGTAGGCGCGTTGCGCGACAGGATGTTCGAGGACATCGCCGTGAACGACCGTCATCCGCTCGGTACCATCGAGCACCGCGATCTTCTTCCGGCACTCGTCGAGCATTCGTGGTGCCTGATCGATCAACGTGACAGCCGAGCAGTGCGGCGCGTAGAAGGGCAGCCAGAATCCTGTTCCGCACGCGAGGTCGATGAGTCGTCCGCGGCCAAAGCGCTCGACGATTCCGGCCAGAACCGACACCTCGCGACGGAAGATCTCGGGATCGGTAATTGACGCAGTCCCTGTACCGAGCAGATACGCTTCCTCGTACTCTGAGGCGCGCGCATCGTAGTAGCGATGCATGCTGTCGCGCAGGTCAGCACCCATTCACCATATGCTTACAAGAAATGGGGGTCGCATGCATCTGCGCAGCATTCTCGTCTCCGGGCTGGCGCTCGGAGCCATGTGTGCCGGCCAGGTCTCGGCACAGCAGGAGGCGACACGGGTGAACCCGTTGCTGCAACCAAGCCCGTTGCCGTACGGCGTTCCGCAGTTCGACCTGATACTCAGCGACGACTTCCGAGCCGCGCTCGACCAGGGGATGCGCGAGGAACTGGCAGACGTCGAACGGATTGCCGGCGACACTGCCCTGCCAACGTTCGTCAACACCATGGAGGCGCTCGAACGATCGGGCAACCTTTTGCGACGTACACAGCGCGTGTTTGGCGTCCTGCTGAGCGCCCACAGTGACGAGGCACTGCAGAAGATCGACGCCGAGTACTCGCCGAAGCTGGCTGCGCACCGCGACGCGATGACCTTGAACCCGCGGCTCTTCGCCCGCCTGAAATCCCTGTACGACAAGCGGGCCTCGCTCGGTCTCGATCCCGAGCAGCTGCAACTGCTCGAGGAACGCTATCGCAACGACGTGCGTGCCGGGGCGGCGCTGTCACCCGCCGCTCAAGACGCGGTGCGCGCCAACAATGTCGCCCGTGCAAACGCGGTCGCCGAGCTGAGACGACGGATCCTCGCCGAGGTCAACGCGGCAGCCATCGTCGTCGATGAACGCGCGTTACTCGACGGCCTGCCCGAAAGCGACATCGCGGCCGCGGCGGCAGCCGCGAACGCACGAGGCCTGGCGGGCAAATGGGTGCTCCCGCTGCAGAACACGACACAGCAGCCGGCGCTCGCCTACTTGCGCAATCGCGCGATGCGCGAACGACTCTACAAGGCATCGGTGTCACGAAACACGAGTGGCGAGAACGACACGACAGCCCTGGTGCTCGAGATGGCCCGGCTGAGAGCCGAACGCGCACAGCTGCTCGGGTTCAGTGATCACGCCGCATACACACTCGACGACACGATGGCGAAGTCCGCGGAGAACGCGCTTGGGCTGTTACGCCGCATGGTGCCTGCCACCCTGACGCGCACCAAAGAGGAAGCGTCGCGACTGCAGGCCCGATTGCGGATGGATGTGCCGGGTGCAACGCTCGAGCCGTGGGACTGGCAGTACTACGCCGAACAAGTGCGACGTGCCGATTACGCACTCGACGAATCCGAGGTGCGCCAGTACTTTGAACTCGATCGTGTGCTGCGGGACGGTGTCTTCTATGCCGCCACGCAGTTGTATGGGATCACGTTTCAGGAACGCCGTGACATCCCCGTGTATCACCCGGATGTGCGCGTGTTCGACGTGTTCAATGCCGACAGCTCACGCCTCGGCCTGCTCTATCTCGATTACTTCGCTCGTCCGAGCAAGCGTGGCGGCGCGTGGATGAACCAGCTGGCGATGCAGTCCGGCCTGCTCAGCACGCTGCCGGTGGTCACGAACACCGCCAACTTCCCGAAGCCCTCGCCTGGCAATCCTGCACTCCTCACGTCCGATCAGGTGCGGACGATGTTCCATGAGTTCGGGCATGCGTTGCATGGACTGTTTTCGAACGTGCGCTATCCATCGCTGAGCGGCACCAGCGTGCCGCGCGATTTCGTCGAGATGCCGTCGCAGTTCAACGAGCACTGGGCCGACGAGCCGACTGTCTTTGCGCGATACGCACGACATCACAAGACTGGCGAGCCGATGCCTGCCGCACTGAAGGAGCGTCTCGATCGCGCCATCCTCTTCAATGGCGGTTACACGCTCGCCGAGATGCTCGCGGCCTGTTTCCTCGATATGGATTGGCACATGTTGCCGTCCGGGCGCATCCCGTCGCAGGTGGACGCGTTCGAGGGCTCCTCGTTGAAGACGCACGGCCTCGAGATCCGGGAAGTACCGCCGCGCTACAGCACGCGGTATTTCCAGCACATCTGGACGCTCGCGTACTCGGCTGGCTACTACTCGTATCTCTGGAGCGAGGTGCTCGATTCCGACGCGTATGCCTGGTTCAAGGAGAACGGCGGCATGACGCGGCACAACGGCCAGCGCTTCCGCGACATGGTGCTGTCACGCGGCGGCACGAAGGAAGCAGCGTCACTCTATCGGGAATTCCGCGGCCGCGACGCGACACCGGATGCGCTGCTCGACGAGCGCGGCCTGAAATAATCAGGAGTCTCGCGAAGATTAACTCCGCTCAATGTAGCGCCACGCGCATTCGATCAGAATGGGCCCGTTCAGGAGGTCCCATGCGTTCAAGATTCTGCTCACTCGTCGCGATTGTCGTCATGGCGTTCCTGCTGCCGCTCGCGGCTCAGACCAAGCCCGCGACCAGCAAGCCCTCAACAGCAGCCAAGACCACGGCAGCCAAGCCTCAGGCGCCGGCTGCACCGACCGCGCCTGCGCTACTCGATGTGAATTCCGCCTCGAAGGCCGATCTCCAGGCGCTGCCCGGCATCGGTGAGGCCTACGCGCAGAAGATCATCGACGGGCGGCCGTATCAGCGGAAGGATCAACTGGTCTCGAAGAAGATCATTCCGCAGGCCACGTACGACAAGATCAAAGATCTCCTGGTCGCCAGACAGACGAAATAGGGCGACAATGTTCCGGGAGTAACGAATGACACGACACGTGCTGTGTGCCGTCGCGCTGATCGTGACGGGTCTTGCTTCGGGCGTGTTTGCGCAAGGCGCCAATCAGGAGCGTCCACCACTCTTCTTGAGCGAATCCTGGAGAGCCCTCGGAGCTCCTCCCGACGATCACGGTGCGTGGCCGGCCTCGCAGCAAGGCGTGGCCAGTCCCAACCTGCAGCTCACGCTGCACGGCACGTCTGGCAAGGAGATTCAACTCGTCAACGTTCGCGGATCGGCGGATCTCTATCCGTTGAATCTGTGGACCGGCACGACGACATCGCCGAGCGCGGCCACGCTTCGCGATCGCAACAACTTCGTGGATCTGACATCGCCCTTCGCGAAGATTCGCTGGAACGTCAGAACGTCCGGCTTTCATCAAGTCCGTCCAGTGGTGAGGTTGGGAGACGGCACGTGGCTGGTCGGTGACCGCGCGACGGGTCCGTCCGCCGACTTCAATCAGGACGACATCTCGATTGCCGACGTCCGCTGGATGAAGCTCGACATCGTGCGCGTCGTCGCCGTCGGCAACTGGATCGAGCATCCGGATTTGAGCAAGGTGGACGAAGTCGGCTTCGCGGATCTCATTCCCGGCAGCGGACACGGGCCGGGCGGCTATGTAAACGTCGCCAGAATCGAGGTCTACGGAAAGCCGGTCAAGCGCTAGCCCGTCGCGGCGTCACACACCGACGTGCATGAGTTGGATGCGCGTCGGCTGTGCAGACGCCGCAGCTACCGCGACATCTCGCGAGTGACGCGTCCTCACGAAACATCCGACCATAGCATCCGCAGCTTCACATCGATCGCACTGGTTCAGTTCTCTCGCGGGGTACGCCGATTGCTAAACCGTCGGCGACGAAAGAGGAGACGAACCATGCGACGACGAGCCGGATCGATTTGCCTTGTGCTCTCACTCGTGATCTTCGGTGTCGCCTCGGAAGGCTCCGCGTTGCCTTTGAACGTGGCGTACATCGACACGGTGACGGGTATCGAGTGGGCTCAAGTCACGGATACGACCGGTTTCGCGTGGTACGAGGTAGCAGGCGTATGCCCTACTGACGGAGCGACCGCGTGCGGAGCGAACCTGGCGGGAGTCGAGTTCAACGGCTGGACGTGGGCGCGGGTTACACAGATCGTCGACTTGTTTGCCAATGTTACCGATCTCCCGTCGAGTCAATTCGCTCCTACCGCCGCGATGGTGGACTCGACCTGGGCCGCCCAGTTCCTCTCGACCTTCATGCCAACCCTCATTACCGACACGCGGCACGCGGTCATCGGATGGGCGGCGGATGGAGCGTCGTTCGATCCGCGGTCAGCATTTGCACCCGAAGTGGTCGATGCGATGGCCGGTATGGCCGACACTGCGGGTCGAGGCAGCCTGTTCGATAGTCAGCCTCCGTTCGCACCAGCCGGTTCGGATACACGCGGAGTGTGGTTGTTCCGCGACGCGCAAGAAGTGCCGGAGCCGTCGACGCTCCTTTTGATGGGCGTCGGTGCACTGAGCGTCATGCGTTGGCGTGCGCACTGAGACAAACGATCGCGGATGTCATGACGTCGCGGATCTGATCACGATAGGGCGCACGCCCTGATCACTGATCGTTGGGTCCGCGCGCTGACGGATATGTAAGCACGTGCATCTCGGAATCGACCGACGCGCGCAATGAGATCTTTTCGACAAACAACACACCATCACGCGCGTGCGACGTGGTACAGTGTGGATCCAGTTCCCCGCAACCCCTTCAAGTTCTAGATCGTTCGTCGAGAGGACACGACTATGCGCCGACGAGTCGGATGCGTAAGCCTTGTGATCGCTCTATCATTTTTCACTGCAGTCTCGAAGAGCGCGGCGGTGCCGTTGACGGTCGCGTACATCGATAACGCGACTGGCATGGAGTGGGCGCAGGTCACTGACACCACAGGCTTCGCATGGCAGCAAGTCGCCGGCGTCTGCGCGACTGACGGCGCAACCGCGTGCGGAGCAAACCTGGCCGGAGTCGAACTCACCGGGTGGACGTGGGCACGGGTCACGCAGATTGCCGATCTCATGGCGAACTCGACCGATCTCACTCTCGCGGAGTTGTCGCCCACGGCTTCAGCGCTGGACTCCACATGGGCGCCGCAGTTTCTCTCCATCTTCATGCCGACGATCACCACCGCCTCTCATCGCACCGTGACCGGATGGGCGGCCGATGGATCCGTGATTGATCCGCGAACGGCGTTTTCACCCGAAGTGGTCGATGCCATTATCGGCATGACCGATACGGCGGGTCGAGGCGCGCTGTTCGACAACCAGGCTCCGTTCGCGCCGCTCGGGTCAGACACACGCGGACTCTGGTTATTCCGTCCGGTCAGCGCGGTGCCGGAGCCATCGACTCTGCTGCTCCTCGGCGTTGGCGGAGCCGGCGCACTGCACTGGCGCGCGCGCCGGATGAAACGGTCCTGACAGACGCGAGCTCAGCGCAGTGACTGTGGCACCGGCGCGAATCCCGGCTCGAAGCCGCGTGCACGCTCACGACGCCGCAGCGGATCGTGTACCGGCGCAGCGGGCAGGACGCCGAGCTCCACCAACTGCGGCCGGAATTCGTAGCGGATGTTGACCGTGTGCGACGGCACGTCTTCGAGATTCACGCGCACCTGCGTGACCACGTGATCGGTGCTGCGGCCCATGCCGGTCGCCGCATACTCCTGATTCTCGCGTTTGGCTGATGCGTCGCTGCGGGGCGCCGCGGCGGGTTGCTGGGCCCTTGCGCGAGAGTCTGCGCGCGAGTCTTCGTCGGCGGTTCTGACCTCGGGCACGCGCTCCTTGAAGAACACCGCGCTGATCACTCCGAAGTTGGCGGTCTTGCCGAGCGCCTGGCCATAGGAGCGCTCCTCGGTGGTGAACTCGAAGCGCCGAGCCTCAGTGCGACTGGTCTGCCAGCCACTGATCGTAACGGTCTCATAGGGATCGAGCACCCACTTGCGTGCGTCGGTAGCCGATGTCTGCCGCGCGTCGATGGTGTTGAGACCATCAACCGACAATGCGACGGCGACGCGAACGCCGAACGGGTTGCGCAATTGAATCGCGTACTCGCGACCTTTCAGCGCCTCGACGTACCAGCGGCCCTGATACGGATATCGTGTCTGCGGAACGCCACCGACGAGGATCTCGACCGACGGCGGCGGTTCGGACGCCGTAACCCCAGGTGCCTCGCAGGCAAGTGCCAAACCGGCAACCATGAGACAGGCAACGCGATGGTTCATAGGTCCTCCTGGGCTTTGAACGGAGGACCTCGAGAAACTTGCAGGGTGCTAGAACGGCGGCTCTTTTCGGCGCGGTTTTCTCGCTTTGGCCACCGTCAGGCGCCACGACACGGCCAGTAGATCCCGCAGGGCGTCGCGGCCGACATGTGCCAGGCGGACCAGGACGAGTGGATATTTGCTGTAGTAGTCGGTGACGTAATACGTCTCCGGCGCATCCTCCAGCAAATAGGTGCGCTCGTCTATGTTGACCCGGACGACAAGCGAGCCTGGCTCGGCCGATTCATGCGTGGCGAGACCGGCCATGAAGCACCCGCGCGCCTTCAATACCGGCGAGCCGTCATATCGGATGACGGCTTCCACATCTGGAAAGGTGAGCCCAACGGCCTTGACGGCCGCGAACCAATCGGTCTCAGCCTTCGTCACCTTTGCTGTCATCGACTGCATATGTTCGCGTACACTCGTCTGTAGCACGAGGCAGCCATGAACACGACCTCGAAGTTCTTCTGCGCCGCAATCGCCCTGACTGTCGCCGCCATCGCCGGATCAGGCCGCGGCATGCAGGCAGCTCCCCAATCCACGGATGCCGTTCCGACATTCACGCATGATGTCGCGCCGATTCTCTACGCCAACTGCGTGACGTGCCATCGGCCCGGCGAAATCGCCCCAATGTCGCTCATCAGCTATCAGGATGCGCGTCCCTGGGCGCGCGCGATCACGCGCAAAGTCGCCGAAGGCTCGATGCCGCCGTGGCACGCCGACGCCCCGACCGGAACGTTCTCGAACGAGAGAAAGCTGACCGCGGCCGAGAAAGACACGCTCGAACGGTGGGCAGCGGCCGGTGCTCCCGAAGGCGATCCGACAGAGCTGAAGCCGGCACCAACGTTCGCCACTGGCTGGCGCATCGGAACTCCCGACGCGATTTTCGAAATGCAGGAGGACTACCCGATTCCCGCGAAAGGGACGGTCCAGTACGAGCACTTCTACATCCCGACAAACTTCACTGAAACGAAATGGCTCAAAGCGATCGAGGCACGTCCGGGCAATCGCGCGCTCGTCCATCACATCCTGGTGTATTACGAGGCGCCGCCTGATGGTCCGCGCGTGCCGCCAGCCATTCAGCCGAATCGTCAGGACGCCCGCATCGAAGACAACAATCCTCCCGGTAACCGGCCGCCGCGCAACAACGGCGTCCCGAGTCGCCTGCTCGCGACCTACGCGCCGGGCACCGACGCGCAGGTCTTTCCCGATGGCACCGCGCTGCAGTTAGCCCCGGGCGGCACGCTTCACTTGCAGGTGCACTACACCGCCAATGGCACTGCGGGTACCGATCGCAGCAAAGTCGGCCTGGTCTTCGCCAAGGAAGCACCGACGGAGGAACTCCGCGCGTCGCAGTTCCTCAATGCGCAGTTCACGATTCCGCCTGGCGCCACGGATTATTCCGTCTCGACCGACGTGACGTTCCTGCAGGACGCGACCGTACGCGGACTGTTCCCGCACACACACGTGCGCGGAAAGCGGTGGAGCTATACGCTGGAGTTGCCGGACGGCACGAAGCGGCCGCTGCTCTCCGTGCCGAAGTACGACTTCAACTGGCAGACCTACTACATGTTCAGTGAGCCGATTGCCGTACCGAAAGGCGCGCGGATCGTCTCGACGGCGTGGTACGACAATTCGACCGCGAATAAATCGAATCCCGATCCGACGATCGCCGTGAAGTGGGGCGACCAGACGTGGGAGGAGATGCAGTACACAGGACTGCTCTACTCCCTTACGCAGCCGCCGAAGGTCGCGAGCCGATAGTCGCGGCCGGAGAACGTCCTGACCTTGCTC
>JBKPRH010000176.1:0-6172 GCA_046765795.1 Acidobacteriota bacterium
TCCATCGGCTTCTTCGCACCCGAATCGTCGTATTCCACCGGCAAGACACCGGGATGTCAGGTCGCCGAGTTCAAGACGCTGGTCAGGGAGCTGCACAAAGCGGGCATCAAGGTGATCCTCGACGTCGTCTACAACCATACCGGCGAAGGCAACGAGATGGGACCCAGCCTCTCGTTCCGCGGTATCGACAACCCCGCTTATTACAGCCTCACGGGACCGGGCGAAGCGCCGCGGCGGTACTACATGAACTACACGGGCTGCGGCAACAGCCTGAACTTCGACAGCCCGACGGTGATCCGCCTTGTGATGGACTCGCTTCGGTATTGGGCGGAAGTGATGCATGTCGACGGCTTCCGCTTCGACCTTGCGTCAGTACTCGGGCGTGGAGGCCAGTACGGCGCCTTCGCGGCTTCGTCCTCGTTCTTCGATGCGGTGGCGCAGGATCCGGTCCTGAACCGCGTCATCATGGTTGCCGAACCGTGGGATACCGGGACCTACCAAGTGGGCAATTTCCCGGTCGACTGGTCCGAGTGGAACGGCAAGTTCCGCGACACGATGCGATCGTTCGGCAAGGGCGATGCGGGCGCGCTCGCCGACGTCGGATGGCGGCTGACCGGATCCGCCGATCTCTACGGCGAAGACGGGCGATCGGCGTTCAACAGCATCAATTTCATCACCTGCCACGACGGCTTCACGCTCAACGATCTCGTTTCCTATAACGACAAGCACAACGACGCGAACGGCGAGAACAACCGCGACGGCGCGGACGACAACCGCTCGTGGAACTGCGGCGTCGAAGGCGCGACGAACGACCGGGCGATCGCCGCGCTGCGGAAACAGATGATGAAGAACTTCGCGTGTTACCTGCTCTTCTCGTCGGGCACGCCGATGATCCTCGGCGGCGACGAGTTCGCGCGCACGCAGCAGGGCAACAACAACGCGTACTGCCAGGACAACGAGATCAGCTGGTTCGACTGGACCGCCGCATCGACAAACGAGGATCTGACAGAGTTCTTCCGCAAAACGATTGCGATGACGCGCCGCTTTCCCATCCTGCAGCGGCGGAAGTTCTATTTAGGCAACGATCTCGACGATGACGGCGTGCCGGATCTGACATGGTGGTGGGAAGCGCCCGGAACACCGCGATGGCAGGACACCAACGAACGCACCGTCTGCATGCAGCTCGACGCAAGCGAGGACGGCACCGACAGTGGCGTCGATCGGTTGTTCCTCATTTTGAATGGCCACTACGAACCGCGGTGGATCAATCTCCCGCAGCTCGGTGTCGATCGCGGCTGGCACCGGGCGATTGACACGAGTCTTCCAGGCGGCGACGACTTTCTCGACGCCGGACAGGAGGTCGAGATCGATCCCGCGGATCATTACATCGTCAACCCGCGAAGCACAGTCGTCTTGTTCGCGCAACAGCCGAAAACGGCACGTCGTTCGACGCCGTCCGCAACGAAGGACCTAATGAAGATTTGAGTGTCGTGCAGCGATCGGGCGACCTAGTCGCGCGGTTTCGCATTCTCGCGCGGCTCCTTGACAGCCGACCGCCTCCGGCCGAGAATCACGGCCTTCGCGAAGCACGCCCGTACGGAAGTGGAGGACTCGATGAGACGCTGGCTACCGATCGTCGGCGGCATTTCGCTCAATCTGGCGCTTGGTTCCCTTTACGCGTGGAGCGTCTTCGTCCTGCCGCTCGAGAAAGAGTTCCGCTGGAACCGCGCGCAGACGTCGTGGGTCTACACCATCGCCATCGTCTGCTTTGCCGCGACGTTCATCGCCGCGGGAAAGCTGCAGGACGCCAAGGGCCCGAGGATCTGCGCGTTTCTTGGCGCGCTGCTGGTCGGCGGCGGCTTCGCCCTGTCGAGCCTAACCACCTCTCTCACCTTCCTCTATATCGCCTTCGGCGTCATCGTGGGTGTCGGCAACGGCTTCGGCTATTCGGCACCCACGCCGGTCGCCTCCAAATGGTTTCCTGACAAGCGCGGTCTCGCTGTTGGACTGATGGTGGGCGGCTATGGCGCCGGTTCCGCGATCATCGGACCGCTGGCGACGAAACTCATCGCCGCGTACGGATGGCGCGCCACGTTTCAGATCCTCGGCGCCACGTTTTTCGTGATGGGCCTGATCGGAACCGCCTTGTTGAAAAATCCGCCGGCGGGTTACAAGGCTCCCGCTGCCGCGCCAGCAGTTGCCGCGCGCACGCGCGCCAGCCTGGATATGCGGACACGCGACATGATGGGGACACCGACCTTCGTGGCGTTGTGGGTTGCGTTCTGCCTCGGCACCACGGCCGGGCAGATGATGATCAGCCAGCTGGTCCCGTTCATGCGCTCCGTGGGACTCACGCCCGAGGCCGCGGCGTTTGCGATCACGATCGCCGCGTTCGGCAATGCCGGCGGCCGCATCCTTTCCGGAGCGCTCTCCGATTCGCTTGGCCGGTTGACGACGTTGAAGGTCATGGTCGTCGCGTCGCTGCTGGTGATGTCCGCGCTCGGCATGGGCGTCAGCCAGATCCTGGCGTTGTACGCACTGGTCGCCGCCGGGTACTGGTGCTACGGCACGCAACTGTCGGTTTTCGCATCGACGACGGCAGACTTCTATGGAACGCGATACCTCGGCATGAACTACGGCGCGCTCTTCACGGCCTGGGGTGTCGCCGGCATCGTCGGTCCTTACATCGCCGCCCGCGTTTATCAGACGACCGGCTCGTACTCGTATGCGTTCTACGGCGCGGCCGGACTGGCGCTGATCGCCTTTGTCTCGCTGTCGTTGGCGCGTCCGCCGCTGGCTGCGCCCGCGACACTGGAGCCGGTGAGAGCCTGACCGCTCCTCGTTACGTATCAGGTATTAGGTTTCGGACGTGGTCCAGGCTTCAGATGTACCCTGATACCTTGACCACCCCTGAAACCTCATACCTGATACCTTCGTGATCCGCGTCCGTTTCGCTCCATCCCCCACCGGTTATCTCCACGTAGGCGGAGCCCGCACCGCACTCTTCAACTGGTTGTACGCGCGTCGTCACGGAGGCACCTTCATCCTTCGCATCGAAGATACCGATGCCGAACGGTCATCGGGCGAAATGGTCACGGGCATTCTCGACGGGATGCGATGGCTCGGGCTCGATTGGGATGAAGGCCCGGGCGTCGAGGGTCCGCACGCGCCGTATTTCCAGTCACAGCGATACGACCGGCACCGTGCTGCTGCCGCGTCGCTCGTCGCCGCGGGCCGGGCGTACTACTGCTACTGCTCGCCTGACCGTCTTCGGCAGGAGCGCGATCGCGCGGAGGCGCGCGGCGAGGCGTGGCAGTACGACCGTCAGTGCCTCGGTCTGTCGGCGGAACGGATCGCGGAGCTGGAGGCCGCACAAACGCCTCGCGCCATCCGCTTCAAAGTGCCTTCGGGCAAAACGGCGTTCGACGATGTCGTGCATGGACGCATCGAATTCGATGGTGACCATATCGAAGACTTCGTCATCGTGCGATCCGACGGGCATCCCATCTATCACCTGTCCGTCGTCGTCGACGACATCGACATGCGGATCACTCACATCGTTCGCGGCGACGACCACATCTCGAATACGCCCAAGCACGTGCTTCTCTTCCACGCGCTCGCCGCACCGCTTCCAGTGTTCGCGCACGTGCCGCTGATCCTTGGTTCCGACAAGAAGCGGCTCAGCAAACGGCACGGAGCGACGTCCGTCCTGGAGTACGAGCGTCAAGGCTATCTTTCCGATGCGCTCGTCAACTTCCTCGCCTTGCTCGGGTGGTCACCGGGTGACGACCGCGAAATCATGTCGCGGCGCGAATTGATCGACAGCTTCACGCTCGAAGGGATCACCGGCAGCAATGCCGTGTTCGACGTCGCGAAGCTGGATTGGATGAATGGGCAGTACATCGCGCGCATGCCGCTCGAGCAGCTGGCGGAATGCACGGTGCCGCTGTTGGTACGCGAGGGACTATGGCCCGACGGTGCCCCTGCTGATGGCTGGCTGCTGCGGCTGATCGAGCTGCTGCGTCCTCGAGCCAAGCGGCTGTCCGAGTTCGTCGAGCAGGCGCGGCCGTTTCTGGTTGAAACGGTCGAGTACGAAGAAAAGGCCATAAACACGCACCTGAACCTCCCAAACTTGTCCGCGCACGTGGCGGCGCTCGTTCGCGCGCTCCGCGACGTAGTGCCGTTCGATGAGCCACATGTGGAAGCCGCGGTGCGACAGACGGCGGAACAGCAGGACATTAAAGCGGCACCACTTATCCACGCGACGCGCGTCGCGGTCACCGGCCGCACAGCCAGCCCTGGTCTTTTCGAGGTGCTGGTGCTCCTCGGACGGGAGCGGACCGTCGAGCGTCTCGAGCAGCTCGCGGCCTTTCTCGCGTCAAAAACCTGAGGATTTCCTCAGCAAATTTCAGTGATCCGCGATCGACGCGGCGCTGTCCTCGGATGCGTCCGCGGGTCGTCCACTCCTAGCGGCGGGAAGAGTGTGTAGATAAGTTCCTTTTATGGCTGAGGGTTACCGAATTACCACTTGAGCCGTGGCACCCCCGTTGCAGCCCACCTTAGCGAACGCGGAAGCCCGCGCTCGATGCCGGGTCCCGAGCGAGCAAGAGCAAGTCGAGGGACTTCTCCCGGCGAGCCTCACGGAGGCGATGTAGGGCCGGGGAGGGCAAGGCGAGGGCGGGCAGTGTGAGTGGCAGGAGGTCAGTGTGGCTAAAGAGGACCGCGGATTCGCTTCGATGGACCGCGCAAAGCAGCGCGAGATTGCCAGCAAGGGTGGCAAAGCCGCTCATCAGAAGGGCACGGCCCACGAGTGGACCAGCGAGGAAGCGCGCGAAGCCGGACGCAAGGGCGGCATGGCCAGCCATCGTCGGCGCACGGAGCTGACGGGAAGCCAGGGGACCAGCGAAGACACGCAGAACCTGGAAGGGTCCGACATGTCGCGGCGCGACGACAACTCAGACGAGCAGATCCGCTAATCGCTCGTTATTCCTCGCGGCACTTCATTTTCAGGCGGCCGGGCGCGTTGCGCCCGGCCGCTTCTTCTTTGTACAATTTCGGTTTCTCGTCGTCGCGGACGCCGCACGCCTACGCGAGTTGCGTTCATCGCAGTTACTGGGAGGTCGTTCAACGGTAGGACACGTGGCTCTGGACCACGTTATCGGGGTTCGAATCCCTGCCTCCCAGCCAGCCTCCGCTCGCGTGGATCCAGAGCGAGCTACGGCTAGGCAAGCCCCGGCCGGAGCGAGCGATCACCACGTCTGGCGGAGGATGTCTCGCCGAAGCGGCGAAGCCGCGTAGGCGGACACTTCGCTCGCCAGTGATGTCGAAATTCTCCGCGCCCGAATTGCCCTGGCATCGCAGGACTTGCGTACTTTCCGATGGTCGTTTGACCGTTCCCTTGCAAATCGCAGGTCGCTGAACGGTTCAATTCGTGTTGCGAACCATTTCCATGCGTAGAGCAGAACGACGATGTGTTTACATCCTTCGGAGTGAGGCGGACCCGATGCGACACTACGTTGGCATTGCGAGCGACCCGCGCGCCAGATTGGCTTGGCACAACGCCGGACCATGCGGTTTCACCGTGGCGAACCGTCCGTGGTCGCTCGTAGTGTCAATAGAATTTCAAAGCGAGCAGCAGGCGCTGCGCTTCGAGCGCTACTTGAAATCCGGCTCCGGGCGCGCGTTTGCCAAACGCCACTTCGCAACGAACATATGATTTGAGTTGGACCGCCTTCAGTCCGCCGGCCCAATGAGTGACCATGACTCGAGCTGCTGAACCCCACGCGTCCAGCGATCTCTTCGACGGTCAAGTCGGGCTCAGCCTCGTCAGGCAGTTGGTACCGTTCCGCCGTCGATCACGTACTCGGTGCCCGTGATGGAACCCGCTCGCGGAGATGCCACGAACGCGATGAGATCTGCGACCTCCCGCGGCTTGGCAGGTCGTCCAAGCGGAATGCCCCCGAGCGACCGCATGATGATCTGCTTGCCGCCTTCGTAGTCGGTGCCCGCATCTCTTGCCAGCCGCTCGGCTAACGCGACGGCCGCCTCCGTTTCGACCCAGCCCGGCGAGACGCGAACCACACGGACGCCTTTGGGGCCCACTTCCTTCGAGAGCGCCTTGCTGTAGGTGGACAGCGCCGCCTTCGCGGCGGCATACGCCGTGGTGGATTCC